>CAYNIH010000137.1:0-7178 GCA_964397115.1 uncultured Roseivirgaceae bacterium
TCCGCACCAACCGATAATATCAATGAGCAGTTTCATGAATTAGTTTTTGTAATTCATTGATTAACATGACAACTCCAATCAGAAAAACCAGTCCGAGGAGTATCTTACGGAAAGTGTGCTGTGAAATGCGGTTCAGTATCAACTTACCCATATAGCTGCCGGCAAAAGCCAAAACAACCAGAAAGGGAATTGTCCACCATTGTTCGCGTTGCAGGTAATTGCTGTCGAGGTAAATCAGGGATCGGCTTAAGTCAACGCAAAAGTCAATCGCGGCCGATGTACCCACCAGGATGTTTTTCTCCAGGTTAAACGCGGCAAGCACCAACCCGCGCACGGCACCCCCCGTTCCGATAAAGCCGGCCAGAAAACCGGCCAGGGCCCCACCCCAGATGGAGTTGAAGAGCGAAGCATTAACCCGGTAATCGGGCCTACAATACAGCAGCGTGCTGAATCCGATAAGAAAGAAGCTAAGCACCAGTTTGGTGTAAGTAAATTCTACGTACCGCACCACGAAGGCCCCGCCAATGGCAAATACTAAACTGGAAACGCCCAGCCAAAGTACCAGGCGCCAGTCAATTGATTTCCAGAATAAAGTAAGTTTAGCCGTATTGCTGAATACATGAAGGATGCCGGTAAGCACCAGCACGGTTTGAAAATTGTAAAAAAACTGGGCGAGGCTTACAAAAAATAATGAAGATCCGAATCCTCCCAAGGTGCCAAGTATTTCTGAAATCAGAGTAATAAGAAAGAAGATGAGGATTTCCATGTGGGATAATGATTTCGCGCTATTTTTACCGGGTTGAAAGTTCGTTCAATTAATCTGCTTGAGCATGACTGTTGATGAAAAGATTTCGCGGCCTGAGAGGAAATTTCTGCCCAATCACTTCGTGGTGACGGATTGGGAATCACTGAAGCCTTTTTTTGATGAGCTGCTTAGCCGGCCCCTTGATTCGGCCGTAGCATTAACTAAGTGGTTAGCCGACCGGAGTGAACTGGAATCGGTAATCTCAGAAGACTTTGCCTGGAGGTATATCAATATGACGCGATTTACGGAAAACGAGGCCTACAACCAGGCGTACCGTTTTTTTGTAGAGACCATTCAGCCGCTAATGGCACCGATATCGGATAAGTTAAACCGTAAAGCGGCTGCTTCGCCTTTTTTAGCCGAACTGGAAGAGGAAACCGGGTACGACATCCTCATCCGTAACCTTAAAAAAGATATAGAATTGTTTCGCGAAGAGAACGTGCCTCTTTTTACTCAAATCAGCCTGGAGCAACAAAAATATAACCAGCTAACCGGGGCAATGACTGTAGAGATAAACGGAAAGGAAACGACCTTGCAACAGGCATCGGTTTTATTGATGGAAACAGACCGGGCAGTACGTGAAGATGTTTATAAAAAAATTTCCGCCCGCAGGCTGCAGGATAGAGACGCATTGGATGAATTATTTACCCGGTTAATCGGCCTCCGGCACCAGGTTGCCCGCAATGCCGGCTTTGCCAATTTCCGCGATTACATGTTTAAAGCCCTCGGACGTTTTGATTACACCCCGCAGGATTGTTTTGATTTTCATCAATCGGTACAAACCCAGCTGGTGCCGGTACTCAACGAAATTACCAACGACCGAAAAAGAAAACTCGGGTTGGCAACACTTAAACCCTGGGACAAGGCCGTTGATCCGGAAGGTCGTAAACCCCTTAAAGCATTTGCCGATGGCAACGACCTTACCGAAAAGGCCATCGCCTGCTTTCATACCATTGATCCTTACCTGGGCCAATGCCTCCGCATAATGCACAGGATGGGGCACCTCGATTTGGAATCAAGAAAGGGTAAGGCACCCGGTGGTTATAATTATCCGCTGGCTGAACTTGGCGTGCCGTTTATTTTTATGAATGCCACCACCACGTTGCGCGATATGGTTACCATGATGCACGAAGGCGGCCATGCGGTACACAATTTTCTTACCCGCCACCTTGAACTGAATGAGTTTAAATCCACGCCTTCCGAAGTAGCTGAACTGGCCTCTATGGCCATGGAACTGATTTCGATGGATCACTGGGATATTTTTTTTGATGACGAGGAAGATTTAAAACGGGCCAGGCGCGAACACCTCGAAGACATCCTGGAAACACTTCCGTGGGTGGCTACGATTGACAACTTTCAACACTGGATTTATGAAAACCCCGACCACAACGCGGTTGAGCGTAAGGAAAACTGGAACAGGATATTTCAATCTTTTGCCGATTCGGTAACCGATTGGAGCGGGCAGGAAGAAAGCCGCAATTACCTGTGGCAAAAACAACTTCATTTGTACGAAGTCCCGTTCTATTATATAGAGTACGGCATGGCGCAACTTGGGGCTATCGCCATTTGGAGAAACTACCGCAACAATCCGCAACAAGGGTTACAGGGATATATGGAAGCGCTGAAACTAGGCTACCTGAAAAGTATACCGGATATTTATAAAGCTGCGGGTATCCGGTTTGATTTCAGCCCTGCATATATCCGCGAATTAATGGACTTTGTCAGGAGGGAACTCGATCAGGTAAGTTAACCCCGGCTTTTATCCAACAAATTACTTAGTGTGGCCGCCTCTGCATCGGTGAGTTGAAGGGTAGCATCCAGCGAACGCTGAAATTTATTTATCTGCTCAAGAAGGGCAATGCCTTTGTCAGTAATGAATACATCGGCTGCCCGCTTATCGGCCCGGCAGGTTTCTTTTTGGATAAGGCCTTTATCCAATAACCTGCTTAGCAGCCGTGATACATCGGAGTTTTTATCGAGCATCCTGCTTTTGATTTCCTTGGCCGACAGGCTTTTTGGATGTTGCCCTTTCAGGATGCGAAGGATGTTAAACTGGTGGCTGGTAAGGCCATACACTTTAAAGAATTGCTGATGTTTTGCCTGCAGCCAGCTTGCCGTAAAGAGCAGGTTGAGCACGGCTTTTTGATGTGTGCTGACGAATTTGGTTTGCTTTATTTCGTCTTCAATCTTCATTTGTGTACGTTGAAAAAAGTTAACCACAAAGTACACTGATGTAATATGCATTACCGGTGGTAAGATTGACCAGGTAACACCTCATAAGGTACTTTGTGGTTATACTTAAGAGCTCGTTATTAAGCTTGTTTATCTAATTCTACTTTGATCATCAAGGTAACGTCATCGCCCACCACCATTTCGCCACCGGCCAGTTTGTTTGCCCAGCTTACGCCATAATCCTGGCGGTTAATGGTTCCGGAAACCTTAAAGCCGGCTTTTGTTCCGCGGCCGGTATTGATGGTACCGCCATACACCACATCAAACTCTACCTTTTTGGTTACACCTTTCATGGTGAAATCGCCTTTTAATTTGTATTTCGACCCTTCCTTGATCAGGTTGCCTTTAAAGGTAATTTCAGGGTACTTTTCTGCATCAAAGAAATCGGGCGATTTCAGGTGGCCATCGCGTCTTTCGTTATCGGTGTTGATGGAGGCCACTTTTGCCGAGAAGGTAACTTCAGCGCCATTAAAGTCATCGCTTTTGCTTACCACCGTGGCGGTGTAATCTTTAAACATGCCTTCGGTTTCTGATACGACCATGTGAGCCACACTAAACCCGATTTTAGAGTGCACCTTATCGATGTTCCAAGTGGTCTGAGCCAGTACACTGCCGCCCAGCAGCAGAATAGCAACAATTGCATACAGTTTTTTCATAGTTTGGTTGGTTTTACTTTTTGATTCGACTTGCCAGCATAACACCAAACCAAAATAAATGTTTAAACATTTATTTTTAACTGATTAACTGCCTGATAATCAGCAATAAAAATTTATATATTCAGCCAATAGCTGATTTTGAGTACCACCCCGCGCAGCCGGGGATCGCCCTTGGCAAAGTACCGGCCATCTTGGTCAGTATAGGACTCGGTAACATAGTTATCGGTATAAACCAGGAAAATATCGGATACGGGTTTGAACCGCCACTGCAGACGGGAATTGATGTTCAGGTTACGAATCTGGTTATTGTATTGTACAAAGGTGGTGAAGAACAGACTGCGGGTAAGGGTCAGATCAATGCGGGGCCCGATCAGCAGCAGGTCCGAATCGTTGTAGGGTTCAGGCAGCCGGATGCGGTTATACGAAAAGTTGAGCGAAAGAAAGCCCCACGGAATGTACCGATAAGTTGCCGACCCGCCAATGTTAACACGATTCCCATTGAAATATTCTCCAACGCGTCCGGATAAGTTGGTGAAAAATGTTTTCCGCGCATCAGAGTTAAAGGTTCCAACCACCAAATCCTGGTAGTATTCGCTACCTGCCGGAAGTTTAGGGCCGTCTGTTCCGCTCGGATCGAACTCATCGAACAGGTACGTGTACTCCCTGCGCAGCCTCACATTCCAGTTGGTGGTGTTTTTGTACCGTACGCGGTACATCAGGTTTACATCCCAATCCAGTAACCCGTATGTTTGGTTGCCTAAAATATCGAAGTCAATACCCGGACCATGGCTCTGTACGCCCGAGTTTCGGGGGTACATGTTGTACCAATGGGTGTAGGTTAGTTGTTGAATGTCTTTCCTCCGGGCAAAACCCACCTCCGGATTATAATTTGCGCCTACCGTGCGGGCAAACAGATTAACCGACCAGTTGAGTGTACTGTAATTAATAAACCCTCCGGCCGCGAATGTGGAATCCAACTTATCCTGATCGAACGATCGGTGATAAAATGCTTTTCCGTTCCATACGTTGTTTTTGCTGGCCAGGTTATAATCGATGCCCACCAGCCGGTTATACTTTTTGGGGGTAGAGGTAAAGTCGCCTTTTATGGAGTCCTGAAAGGCTTGCTTGTTGATCAGGAGGATGCCGATGTTGGATCGGGCAAAGACCTTCCGTTGCAGCGAAGCTACCAGGAAGTTGGTAGAAGGCACATTCACCTGGTCATCGGCTGCGGTTTGGATATCCATTAACCCAACGCGCCAGTTGTTATCTATCTTTCCGCTGAGGCGGGCGCCTGCGTAAATCGGGTTTTGTAAATTCTGTCCGGTGGCTTCATCGCGCACCACGCCAATCCTGCGCGAAAAGAACGGCCGCGTACCCTCTACTCCAAAATCTGCAAACAGGTCGGCATTTTCTAAAAAGAATTGCCGCTGCTCAGGGAAGAAGATTTCAAACCGGTCGAGGTTGGTAACCTGAGCATCCACTTCTACCTGTGAAAAGTCGGGATTAATAGTTAAGTCAAGATTCAATGCTGAACTGATACCTACTTTAGCATCCATGCCAATTTCTTTATTAATATCGGTGGCTGTCCTCTCAGTAAAATTTTTTGTTCCGCCTATCAGTCCGTAGGGAATGACCGAAATGTTTGTCCCTGCCTTTTTCAGTGGTTCATCCCAAACCAATTTGCGGTTAAAGGCCA
The DNA here is from genome assembly GCA_964397115.1 of uncultured Roseivirgaceae bacterium. Classification (GTDB taxonomy): domain Bacteria; phylum Bacteroidota; class Bacteroidia; order Cytophagales; family Cyclobacteriaceae; genus UBA2336. Next base: position 5,390 of record CAYNIH010000137.1, read on the forward strand.
TGGTAACGATGTCAAAATTCCGCGGTATGGGCGACCAGGTGGATCGTTCGGCATACTCACTGTCAATCCGGTAAAAATTTATGTTCCAGGTAGATAGTCCTTCTTTGAACCGTATGGAGTTGAAGGGTATGGCCATTTCGGCTATCCAATAGCCATTATAGGTCTTTGCTTCTGAATACCATTTATTATCCCAAGTGAGCGAAAGGTCTTGCGGTCGCGAACCTCCGTTTGCAATAAGCCCTTCGCGTTGCACGCCATAAGGGTTTACTCCGAACATGAAGCCGTTGGTCCGGTCGCTGAACGGATCGAGTACTACGGTAATGCCGTCATTGCCTTCGCCCCGGAAGTCCCTGCGCAGGGAAGGCGTTACATACCTGCGTTGTTCAGCCAGGTTTTCCATGCGGGCAATAATGTAAATGAACCGGTCATCGTAGGTCATCCGAACTTCGGTTTGGGCTTTGGCCAATGAGGTATCGCTGGGAAAAAACTGCATAAAGTTATTGGCCGCTTCGGCTTCCTGCCAGTCGGGTTCATCCATTACTCCATCCAGCGTAATGGATGATTTTACTTTTTTGATCCGAAGGTCTTGTGAAACAACCCAGGGGGAAAGTATGAGAAGAAACAAGGATAATAAGGCGCGCACGGAATAGCTTTAAATGACAAAAGTAGATTCTTGCTAAGCGGTTGCCAAGCCAAAATCGGATAAGCGGATTTTTCAGCCTTTAAGATAGAAATCGCCAGTAAGTTTTTTATAGGCTGCCGACCACTCCTCGCCCTGTTGGTACAGGCATAATTCTTCCGTAACCGTTTGGATTTGCTGGAATGAGAACTCCATTAGTACACGTTCAACGGGTTTATGCGTCCGGGTACGGAAATCACACCTTCGGATAAGGTAAAATCCGGTGGCTGCAGCTTTTGTATGAAAGAAGATGCTCTCGGTAACGGGCAGAATAAGAGCCAGGCGGCCTGAAGGTTGTTTCAGGTGGCTAACGGCAGTTGTGATCAGCATGTCAAACGTCATTTCCCCGGCATGGCGGGCTGTTTGCCGCGAAGGTAAAGGCGGTTTTAAACTGTTGATAAAGTATGGGGGGTTGCTGATAATCAGATCATACGGGTGTTGAGGCACAAGGTGCTGGAGCGACTGCTGAATGAGATTGAGCGATGTGCTCCAGGGTGAATGGATAAAGTTTTCTGCAGCATCGGCAGCGGCTTCGGGATCAATTTCCACTGCGTCAATTATGGCCTTTCCATTTGTTCGTTGGGCCATCATCAGGGCAATAACCCCTGCACCGGTTCCTGCGTCCAGTATGGTTTTGGCAGCGACAACATTTGCCCAGGCGCCAAGCAACACGGCATCGGTGCCAACCTTCATGCTGCTGCGCCTGTGACTAACACGAAATTGCCTGAACTGGAAATAGGCATTCACCGGCAACAAAATTACGTTAACTTTAAAAGTTAAATGTTCAATTTGTATGTCATTTAAATCCGATCTGGAAATTGCGCAGGCCGCCCGCCTGAAACCGATAAAAGAAATTGCAAAACGGCTTTCGATTGCTGAAAATGACCTGGAACTTTATGGAAATTACAAGGCCAAGCTTCCACTAAAACTTTTTAATGAAACTGGTTTTAAAAAGAGCAAACTCATCCTGGTAACCGCCATGACGCCTACACCGGCCGGTGAAGGGAAAACCACTACCTCCATTGGTTTGTGCGAAGGAATGAACACAATCGGAAAGAAAACCACGGTGGTTTTGCGCGAGCCGTCACTGGGCCCGGTATTTGGCATGAA
>CAYNIH010000138.1:0-7064 GCA_964397115.1 uncultured Roseivirgaceae bacterium
TCACTAATAACGGAGAGGTAACTGCATTTACATGCACCCTGATATTTTGCTCAAATTACCGGACATTATTTGCTTTGTGCGTCCTTCCCGTCCTCTGTGGTTAAATATATTTTTGAGATGACTTCTAGGATAGATTACCAACCTTTAATAATCAACAGCGAACACCATTAGTTATAAGGAATTTTACATTGATGCCTTAAAAAGGAAACGCATAAACTTCAGACTCAATTCTGTTCAATCCAAAAATAATTCGCATTTTCCAATCTACTGCAATCGAAATTACTGCATGATCAAGTTCAAATAAAGCTAAAGGCTTTCCGTCCCAATCGATGACCACTATAGTTTTAAAGTGTGCTGCTTCCTCCGGGTCATCATCCCTGGAAATCGTTTCGCCATTGTCATATAACAAGAATATCATGTTTTCACCGGTGACAACTGCCTGGTAAGCAAACCTGGTCAGATCAAACTTGCGAACTAAAGCCGGATGAAGTCCACGTTGCTTTACCTTGAATTCAGGTAAAAAATCATCAGGACCCTGCACACGTTTTAACAACTGAAATGTGTTGTCATAAAACTCAATTAAATCAGTAATTTCATAAACCATCACAAACTTGCTTTTAGAGGGATGTAAACCCACCCATCCATTATATACTTCAACCATTGCCGTTGGCGGTATTTCTCTGTCGTAGGCCGGATAATCACCAGTTTCTTTTATCCTGTTTCCAAGACTATCATATACATAAAATCTTGTTAATGGTATGATATCCCTTGTTGTAGACCCTATTATTCCGTTGTTTAAACAAAAGGTATTAATTGAAAGAGGCAGGTTTACTGTAAATTCAGTATCGGTGTAAATTGTATCCTTCTGTAACTGAAGTTGATACTTTTTTAATTTTCCGGTAATAACATCATGAGCCCAGAAAGAATGATCGGCATTGAAATCCATTCTGGCAACCGACAATAACTCATCAGGACCCATACCGGTAGGTAATATACTTCCCAATGACTTATAATTATGTTTTTGATCGAAAACGAGAACATTTAGCGGAAGACCAGTAGTAGTTACAAATAATAATGAGTCATGAAAAAAAAGTTGTATGGGTGACAGCAACATACCTAAATCCAGTTTCGTGCCTTGCAGCATCCGATGTTCCTGAATTGAATTACGTGCAAATTTCTCGTCCACCCCGATAAAGCCCTTCTTCCTGCATCCGGCAAATAAAAGGATTAATAACATTGCTGATAACAATACTCCGTTTACTCTTAACATATTTAATATCATATATAAACTTTCAAGAAAAAAGAGAGGCCGTCTCAGAAAGACAGCCTACAAGAATAATTAGAGTCGAAGCTAAACTAAATTATTCCACATCTCCGCGTTTACCATAACAAATCGTTTCTGAGCATTTTTTATAATTCTCATCATACTGCACGATTTGACAACCACTTCCACTGGTACCACAATCTTTATTGCAATCTGTTGGCGGACAATAAGCTAAAGAATTAATCCAAAAAGTAGATGTGATAAGGACTAACAATCCTACTAGAGTTCGCAATACAACATTGCGTTTAACACTAAAATTTTTCATAACCTTTAAATTCTACAATCTCCTCCCACCCCACAGCAGGGCCCTGCATACGCCATCCCTGAAGGATAACCAGCGTATGGCTGCGGAAATGGTTAATCGAAAATAATACCTCCCGCAATAACACGCCACGTTATGTCTGTGATTTTCTTACACGGCATATTCAGGGCAGGGTAAAACCAAAAACTTCGTTTTTGGCCGGCTATTTGGGGATCATTACAACACACACACACACACAAGAAAAAACTGACATATCAAGGGTAAACCTTACATGGCCGAGGAATTTTTTTCACCTTGAGCGAAACCTCACACCTTAAACCACTTCCGGGATTGTCCGAAAATCGTAACTTCAGCAGCCATGTCGCCTTTTAAAGTTATTCTCTTCTTCGCCACTGCTGCCGTGGCCGGCCTGGCCCTGGCACCCCGCCTTAGCCTGGACCTGCAACCCGACATGCGCCTGCCCAGACTCACGCTCACGGCCTCCCTGCCCGATGCCCCACCCGAAGTGGTGGAACAGGAAGTTACCGCACCCCTTGAAAATGCCCTGGCACAACTTTCACAAATCAAGTCGTTGTACTCCGTTTCGCACTACGGGCAAAGTACCATCGAGATCACGTTTGACCGCCATGCCGATATGGCTTTTAAAAAGTTTGAGGTAACCTCTGTTGTGCGCAGGCTCTATCCACGACTGCATGCGCAGGTGAGCTACCCCGAAATTCACCAGCGCTCCCGCAAGGCCGCTGGTAAAAATGCGCTGCTGGTTTATACGCTCAGCGCCCGCCTTAGCCCTTTTCAAATCCGCCAACTGGCTGCCGACAATCTTGTGCCGGATATCGCCCGTATTCCCGGCATTCAGCAGGTTAGTTTACACGGTGCACAACCACTCCAACTTACCTTGGCCTACAATCCGGAACGCCTCCGGCAGTTCGGTATACGGCCTCAGCAAATCACTACCCTCTTGCAGAACTACGCTACCACACACTACCCGGGCACCCTCATACAGGCCGCTGGTGAACGGATTAACCTGCAAACCGGCAACCGCCTGACCACCCTTAACCAACTGGAAGAACTGCCCGTAGCCCTGCCCGGTGGCCAATGCCTGCCACTTAAAAATTTTGTACGCCCTTACCTGGAAGAACAAACCTCTTCTCAGTATTACCGGATCAACGGACTCAACGCCATTACGCTGAGCATCTATGCCGATGAGGGCGTAAACCGCCTGGCGCTGGGGCGCGAAATTAAAAACACGCTCCGGGCGTTGGCTGCCAACCTGCCCGAAGGCATACAACTATCCCTCGAACTGGACGACACCGAATTCCTTGCGCGTGAAGTTGACAAAAACATCGAACGAGCCTTGCTCTCGGCCGGCATCCTTATCCTCTTTATTCTTATCAGCTATCGAAGCCTGCCATACCTGGCTGTCCTCTTCTCCGGCATCCTCGTCAGCCTGGGTCTCACTACGTTGGCGGCCTGGGCGCTGAATATTTCTGTTCACCTCTATACGATAGCGGGCATCACCATCTCTTTCGGTTTGCTGCTCGACAACGCTATTGTGGTGATGGACCACCTGTTCCGCAAAGGCAACACCAAAGTTGTGCGCGCGGTTATGGGCGCCACGCTTACCACCATGCTGGCCCTGCTGCTGGTGCTGTTCCTGCCCGAAGAAGAACGCCTTAACCTTACTGATTTTTCCATCATCGTGGCCGTAGCGCTTGGATGTTCCGTACTCACTGCGCTGTTTTATACACCTGCAGCCTTTAGCCACTTCGGCCTCACGAGCCGGTACGCCAAACAACTTTCATTCCGGCAGAAGAAAATGCGGGTGTACTGGTTTGCTTTTTACAGTGCCCTCATCCAGTTGTTAACCCGGTACCGCAAACTCACCATTACACTGGTCATTCTCGGGTTCGGATTGCCCCTGTTCATGCTCCCCACCAAATGGGAAGGCCACAACTGGTACAACCAGACCATCGGCAGCGAATTGTATCAGGAAAAAATACGTCCATACGTTGACCGCCTTACCGGTGGGGCGTTGCGCCTGTTTGTGCTCCGTGTATATGAGCGGAGCGGCTATCGCTCACCCGAACGTACTCAATTGTTTGTGTATGCCCAGCTTCCTCATGGCAATACTCTCAGCGACATGAACCGCATTATGCAGGGCATGGAAAATTACTTAGCAGGAACCGAAGGCATTGACCGCTACGTAACCCAGGTGTACTCCGGTGAACAGGCCCTGATAACCATCAGTTTTAAAAAAGATTACGAACGAAGCGCACTGCCCTACATCCTGAAGAGCCGCCTGATTGCCCGTTCGCTCGACTGGGGTGGCGTTACCTGGAGCATCTATGGTGTCGGCCAGGGCTTCAGCAACTATGCTGGCGAAAACCTGCCGTCATTCCGGGTGAAGATGAAGGGCTACAACTATGCCGAACTGGAAAGGCAGGCCCATGTGCTGGCTGAAAAGTTGCTGGCCCACAAACGCATCCAACAGGTCAATACCAACGAGCGCCTCGACTGGCAGGAGAAAGCCACCGACCACTTTGTACTGCATATAGATGCAGCCACAGCCGGCAGTACCGGCACTTCGCCTGTACAGTTACTGCAGGCGTTGTACGCCACCAGTGAACGCAGCCAGCCCGATCTGCACCTGCCTCTGAAAAATTCGCAAATGCCGGTTTTTTTTGTTCCCGAAAAAGAAGGTAAACCTTCGCTCTATCAGCTTACGGAGCAATATTGGTTCGTTTCAGACAGCCTACGCATCAAACCCGGTACGGTAGCAAAACTCACCAAACAAAAAACAGCCAGCGCTATCCATAAAGAAGACCGGCAGTATATACGCGTGGTAGGTTTTGAATATTACGGCAGCGAAAAGTTCGGGCGAGAATACCTCAACGAAAAATTAGGAGAAATGAAAAAGGAGATGCCCATAGGCTATTCAGCAGAATATCTTACCTGGTCGTGGAACTGGCAAAAAGTAAAGCGCCAGTACAGCCTGCTGTTTGTGTTGCTTACCGGTATCTTTGTGCTGTGCGCCATTTTATTTGAAAGCCTGCGCCAACCCTTTTACATCATCTTAACAGTACCCCTGTCCTTCATCGGATTGTTCCTCACCTTTGCCTGGGGCGATTTTTACTTCGACCAGGGAGGGTACGCAGCCTTTGTATTGCTGGGCGGGCTGGTGGTTAATGCCGGAATTTTTGTTGTAAACGACCTGAACAACAGCACCTGCCGCAATTATAACCGTGCCGTACTGAAAGCCGTAACCGGAAAACTAAAACCGGTAGTGCTTACGGTGCTTTCCACCTGCTTCGGATTAATCCCCTTCCTGGCAGGCGGACAAAGCGAAGTATTCTGGTTTGCGTTGGCTGCAGGAACCATCGGGGGATTGCTGTTCTCGGTGCTGGTTACCGTGCTGGTGTTGCCCGTGCTGATGAGCCGGAAGTAACCCGCATGACGGTTTACTTTTTTATCCGGCAACGGATGATAATGGGGTTGTCGTCCGGCTTTAACTGTTCATAGACGGTGGCCAAATCAGAATGTTTTCTGATATACTCCTGCAACTGTACAGCTGGCATAGCCGACCGAATTGAGTCGAGGGTTGCTATCAGTTCGTAGGCATCCATGTTGTAATAAAAATGTTTGCCGTCCACAGCCTTGGGCGCATTCCCGGCCGACACCCTGATGGATTTCCCATCGAACCAATCCGATTTCCAAGCATGGATATTAAATACCGAATCCGTTCTTTTATCATAATATACATGGCGGCTCTCTTGCCCGATCTGATACCGGAAAAACAGGAAAGTCTCGTTCTCCAGTACATTGTGAAGATTAAAGGCATAATCCTGACTTTTCAGAAACCGGAAAAATTCCATCATATCGGCATATTCCCTGCTGAAGAGTTTTTCTGCGTCAATCCGATGCCTGCCAAAATCAACCACATACCGGGGTACGACTCCCGGTTCGTGAAGCTGGTAAACAGTATCGGTTAAGGGTTTGAAGAAATGCAAATTGCCGGCAAACGAATAGAAATGATATGACCCGCTCATATGCAGAAATTTTTTTGCGTAATCCGCAATAGGAAAATATCCTCTAACAAAAGGATAACCGCTGATGGAATCTGTGATGATGAGGGAATAGTTATGTCCGGGATTATTCAGATTGCCGCAAAAGAACAGGTATTGTTTACCCTGACGGGCATATTTCCAGGCCGTCCAAGGAAAAGTTGAACTGCTCAGCCAGGTCCCTAAAAAATCATAACGCTGGAATCTCCTTCCTACACCGTCCATGATTTCAATGACGTGCTGAACGGTATCCACAAAAAAATCACTCAACTCCTGATATTGCCAAGGATCTTCACCCTGATGACTGACTTTTGAAACAAAAGTTCCATCGGTATTAAAGATAGTAACCAACTGGCCATCCATAATAAAAAAAAGATTATTGTGAATTTCCATTCGTACAATGCTGCCCAACAAGGCATCAGGACTGGTTTGAAGTGGAATAAGCGATACCTCCTGAAATAAATCAGTCAAACCAACGCTCCTGCTTTCATGTGGATGGATGGTTATTACTTTAAATTTCTGGGTTTGCTTTGCATTATCCCGAATCTTACAGGAGGTGAGCGCAAGCACACAAATGAATACAACAAAAAGAAAATGGCCAGGAATACATTCCTTCCCAGCCAAAACATAAGAAAAAGTTCTCTTTGCCACATGGATCAATTATTGAATGTTACCAGAACAAAAAGCCGCATAGCAGCAACTCTGGTCGCGATTGGCGCAGCAAAACTTTGTACCCTCCATATTACCATATAGCGGTCCGCATTCAGGAGCTGGAGGGTTACAGGGCTCCTTTAAATAAGCTGTAGTGATGAAGGTCAATACAACTGCAGCCATCATAAAACCTCTTTTGATTACCATGTCTATATTATTTTACACCTCCCACCCCGCAGCAGGGCCCTGTATACGCCATCCCTGTGGGATTACCAGCGTATGCACAAAGTGGAATAGGTATAGCTTATCGAATTTTAACTTCATTCAACATAAAAAAATTACGCTCCATATTTATACGGTCAATGACTGAAACCGGCATGAGGTAGTGCGCCCGGCCTTCCGACTCATCTCTCACAAGATGTACAAAACCATCGACCACAGCCGATGGAAAAACAGGCAACGACATTAACCATATCATCTTATTTTCATCATTATGCATATACAAGTCATACTTCCCCTGCTCATCCCGCACCGAATATCGGATGCCGGTGATGTGATCGAGGAAAAAGTACCAAATCGATTTATCCGAATCGGGATATACAAATTCCGAAACCGTAAGATCATTCAGCGAAATCCGGTAAAAACGCTGATAGGGCACAACATATGTATAAAAACTGCCTGGCGTATAGTAATAGTTAAAATTAATCATATGTTGATGGGAAATTTTAATATGAGGACGGGCAGGTACTAATACTTCGTATTTGTT
>CAYNIH010000139.1:0-7021 GCA_964397115.1 uncultured Roseivirgaceae bacterium
TAAAGGCCCTTGCAAGTTCCAGGATGCCTGCAGTTCCGCTCCCGTTATCAAGAGCACCGTTGTAAATCGTGTCGCCTCTTTCATCGGGTTTACCAATACCGAGGTGATCCCAATGGGTGGAATAAATAAGGTATTCATCGGGTTGCCGGGTACCGGTGATTTTTCCGATCACGTTGTACGACTTATCGTATTTTACTTTAACCGTTAGCGATGTGGAAAGGGTAAGGTTCATGGGCAGCGCCCTGAAGCCCGGCCTGCGGGCTGCAGATACAGTTGTAGCCCAATCCAAACCGGCTGCTTCAAACAATTTTTTGGCGGCAGGATTGGAAACCCACCCCACGGCAGCGCAATAATTGGGATTGGTAGCGCGCTTGTCGAGGTACAGGCGCGAAGTGTTCCAGTTGTTTTGAACTACCCAAAACCCGTAACCGGCCGGCACGTCATCGTGAATGATGAGCACGCCTTTGGCTCCCTGCCGGGCTGCCTCTTCAAACTTATAGGTCCAGCGGCCGTAGTAGGTCATGGTGTTTCCTTTAAAGAAGGTGGAATCACCTGAACCGAAGCCCGGATCGTTTACCATCACCAAAACGATCTTATCTTTTACATCGAGGCCTTCGTAATCATTCCAGTTGTATTCGGGGGCAACAACGCCAAAGCCGGCAAATACCAGGTCGGTTTCTTTTAGTTCGATGGTTTCATCGGTGCGTTCCGTCCAGAGTACATAGTCGGTAAGGCCCTGCAGGGTAAATGATCCTTTTTTGGATGTTACTTTCATGGTTGTTGAGGCGGTTGCCGTAATGTTCACCAGGGGAACTTCCTGTAGATAACTCGTACCATTTCCCGGTTCAATGCCCAGTTGGTTAAGTTGTTCTTCCAGGTAGGCCAGTGTTTTTTTCTCACCTTCCGAAAACGGCATGCGGCCCATAAACTCGTCCGAAGCGAGCTTTTTCAGATGTGTTTCGATGCCTTTAACGGAAAAAGTCTGAAGCCCGTCTTCACGGTTAAAGCCGGAATCTTTTTCTGTACAGGAAAAAAGAATGAGCAGGTAAAGCAGAAAAGGGAGGGTGCGCTTCATGGAATCAGGATTTTATAGGGGTAATGTTACTGAAATCCGGTGAATCATGCAGGCGGAATTACAGCAAGTTATTGGCTGCTTAAAATGACCGTTGCAGATTTCCGGATTTTAGCCCCATATAAGGAAATGATTTCTGCTAAATTGCTTCGGATGAAAAAGGTGTTAATAGTTACCGGAAGAATTGCGCTGGCCATGCTTATCGTGGTCATTCTGTTCCTGGCGGTGTCGGTTGCTCCTGTTGACAAAACCTTGCCTGAGGATCAACCTTTTTACACCCATATGCTTTCGCGAATAGACAGCCTGATCAATGTAAATCATTCAACCGATAGCAGCAGGCTGATGGTTGGTTTTGGCAAAGCCTCCATTACACCTTCATACCCCACAGCCACTGCCGGGTACGTGAAGCGGAAGGGAAAACCGTTTTCGGCCATACGCGATTCTGTTTTTGTTCGTACGATGGCCTTGCAACAGGCCGGGCGCCTATACTTTGTAATCAGCCTCGATATGCTTATTGTGCCGCCTTTGTTGCTCGAGCAATTGACAGAAAAACTTCCTTTATCCGGTTATTCTATCAACCAGGTGTTTCTCGGAGCAACGCATACCCACAACAGCTTAGGAGAATGGGATGACAGTGTGGTGGGAGAAATCTATGCGGGTGATTATAATGCAGCGCTGATGGATTTTCTTGAACAGCAAATACTTAAATCTATCGATCGGGCAGTCGCTGATTTGAAGCCCGGCAAAGTTTTTTATGGAGCCGCTGCTGTTAAGGAAGCAGTTACCAACCGACTTATCCGCAATGGCCTCGTTGATTCGCTGTTGCATGTGGTGGAGGTAATCCGCGAAGACGGAACAAAGGGAATAGTTACATCTTTTACTGCCCATGCAACCTGCCTGTCATCAGCCGATCTTCGCCTTTCACGCGACTACCCCGGAGAGCTTGTTGATTTGCTGGAACATAGCGGCTACTCGTTTGCCATGTTTATGGCTGGTTCGGTAGGCAGTCATGCTCCCATCCGCGAAAAGGACGGTGATGCAAAAATCAGGAAAATGGGGAGCCTGTTATTCAATGCCGTGCAAAAGGTTTCATTGAAGCCTGCAGGCGAGTCGGGCATGCAAGTACTATGGGTTCCGCTCAGTCTCGGCAAGCAACAGGTAAAGGTATTGCCGCGTTGGCGGGTCCGTTCCTGGCTTAGCACTCATTTTATGGGTGAGCACCAGGCTTACCTTTCCATGCTTAAGATAGGGGATGTGGTGATGCTGGGTACTCCGTGCGATTTCTCCGGGATGCTAACTTCACCGGTTTATCAGCAAGCCGAAAAACAGGGATTGCATGCCTTCATCACCAGTTTTAATGGCGGCTATATAGGCTATATTACACCCGATGCGTATTACAACCTGGATAAATACGAAACACAAACCATGAACTGGTATGGCCCTGGTAACGGCAGCTACCTTCAGGTTTGCCTGAACCGCATGCTTTTGAACCTAAAACCTTGAATCGTCACGGTTAACCGCTAACTTTAATACCTGCTTAACTTCAACTGCTATGAAACGTAAAATTCTTTCGCTGCTTTTTGTTCTGCTGTTCAGTTTCGTTCGTGCTGACGAAGGCATGTGGCTGTTGTACCTGCTGGGCGACCAGGTGTATAGCGACATGGTGAAGAAGGGCCTCAGGCTGAGCAAGGAGCAACTCTACAGTATCAATAAGTCGAGCCTGAAAGATGCCATCATCATTTTCAGTGGCGGATGTACAGGTGAAATCGTGAGCCGCGAAGGACTGATTTTTACCAACCATCACTGTGGTTACAGCGCCATAGCTGCGGCCAGTACCGTGGAGAAGAACTACCTGCGCGATGGCTTTTGGGCTAAATCAAAAGCGGAGGAAATTCCTGCACCCTCACTAACGGTACAGTTTCTGGTACGGGTTGATGATGTAACCAAACAGGTTGAAGAAGCGCTGACCGGGTTATCGGGCAGCGAGTGGAATGCCAGGCTTCAGTCGGTTTCGCAGGATATTGTTAAGAAAACCACCGAAGGCACCGGCTATGAAGCGCGCGTGGTGCCTTTTTACAAGGGAAACCAATTTTTGCTTTTTGTTTATGAACGTTACCGTGATGTACGGCTGGTGGGCACTCCGCCCGAAAGCATCGGCAAGTTTGGCGGTGACACCGACAATTGGGAATGGCCCCGCCATACCGGTGATTTTTCTGTGTTTCGTGTTTATGCCGATAAAGATGGAAAGCCTGCTGCCTACTCGGCCGATAATGTGCCGCTGAAACCGAAATATTTCCTAAACGTGTCCACCAAAGGCGTTAAAGATGGCGACTTCGCCATGATTCTTGGCTACCCGGGCAGCACCAACCGGTACGAAACTTCCCATGGAGTGAAGTTAAAAACCGAAATTGAAAATCCAGCCATTGTTAACCTGCGGGATGTACGGCTAAAGCTGATGGCGGATGAGATGAAGAAAGATCCGGCCATACGCCTGAAAATGGCTTCATCGTATGCTTCCATTGCCAACTACTGGAAGTTTTTTGATGGTGAAGCAAAACAGTTGCTGAAGTACGATGTATATGGCCAGAAGAAAGCGGATGAAGAAAAATTTTTGCATTGGGCAAAGGGAAAGCCTGACTATGAACAGGTAATGTCGGAATATAAAAAGGCTTATGCTAACTGGTGGCCGTATGCGAAGCACCGTATCTATTTAAATGAGGGTATACTGGGTTCCCCGCTCGCTGCGTATGCTGCTTCGTTACAGGCGCTCGAACGAGCGCTAACACGCAAAAGCATCAGTGCCGAGGAATTATCCCGAATTACCGAAACCCTGAAGCGCAGCCGGCAAATTTTTCTCGAAAATGAAAACAAACTGTCTGATCAGAACATCCTGGCCGCTACCTGCCGCATGTTTTACACGGATATTGACCGTGCCCAGCATCCTGAAGCGTTTTTCAACAGTCTTCGCTCTTCCTATGGCGATCTTTCTGACGACAGCACGTTTAAAAAATTTGCGGCTGATGTGTTTTCTAAAACGATGATTTTTGATGATGTCCGGTGGAGTGCCTTCCTGGCTAAACCGGATTCATCCAGCCTGCAAAACGATCCGGCCTACCGGTATGTTACATCTTTTATAAAAAACTATACCGAGCGCGTTGGAGGCTATGTGGCAGACTTTAACAACCGGCTGAACGACCTCGGCCGGATATACATGAAAGGAGTAATGCTGATGAACCCGGGAAAGGTTACCTACCCGGATGCCAACTTTACCTTGCGCCTTAGTTATGGTTTGGTGAAATCGTATAAGCCGCGCGATGCCGTGTTTTACGATTATGTGTGTACGATGAGCGGGGTGCTTGAAAAATACAAGCCCGGTGATTACGAGTTTGATTTACCTGCAAAACTGATTGAAGCGGTGAAGAAAAAAGATTTTGGAATGTATAAGGATGCACGGTACAATGACCTGGTGGTGTGTTTTATTACCACAAACGATATTACAGGCGGCAACTCCGGCTCACCGGTGCTTAACGGAAACGGTGAACTGATCGGCCTGGCCTTCGATGGCAACTACGAAGCGCTGAGCCATAAAATTGCGTTTGATAAAGACATGAACCGAACCATTTGTGTGGACATCCGCTATGTGTTGTGGTGTATTGACAAGCTGGGCGGTGCGAAGAACCTCCTTGCCGAACTGACACTGAAATAGATGATGGGTAAAAATTGATAATTAGTGAACCAACAGTTTTTCGGACAAAGTATAAGAACTGCACTCAAATGAATTTTACGGTTATTGACCTTAATTTTATAATTGTCGAGGTACCTTACGGTGTAAGTATCAGTAGCGGTAATACCCGTTTCTATGCTGGTTTGAATGGAGTTGGATGTGGGTAAATTTTTTCAAACCACATCAATGATTAGTTGATTATTCTGCCAGACCTTAATTTAACTACCTAGGCCTCCTGGTCGAAAAATGGGGAATATTACAGCGGATTTTTAGCACAAAAGTTCAATCGAAGAACTGCACTTGAACCTACCACAAAACTGTCATACGAAGCACTGCACCCGCCATTACGCCAAACCGTTGTTAGGTGTATCTTTGTTCAGGGTTTTCAGATTAGACTTTCTTCTGGTCAAATATACTATTGAACAAACCCATGTTATTATAGATATTGCAATCATACCCATTTTTTCAAGAAGTGTGCAATTAACATCCATTAAAATATTAAAAGTCAAATGGACAGCTGAAGTAAATAATAATGACGAGGATACTTCTGATATTTTTAACAATCCCCACGCTCCTGCTAATAGTGAGAAATACTGAATTAAATGTATTTGTATGGTAATATTTGGATTTAGAAAGTTTAGGTGCCAGATAAACCATAAAGTTCCAATAATAAAAATCCTAATTGGTAGTCTGATTGGTTTAAGTGCTTGTTGTAAGTAGCCTCTCCACCCATACTCCTCAAACAACGCATAAATTATTAATGTAAATCCATATATGAATCCAAAAAAATGTGTGTTGATATTCACTTTGTTTTCTACGCCAACGACTGCCATGCCTATCAATATCGGAGATATTGATAAAAAACTATTTAAATTGTCTTTTCCTAAAAAGGTAACTTCCTTTTTAACTTTACTATGGATGATATAGAATACAACATGATAGCCGATGAATGGTCCAATCGCTCTGAATACTCTGAAGAAAATGTTTAATCCATAAGGTAACGGAATAAGGTCTTCAAATGAAATCAACCTTAATCTGAATGGTGCTGACAATAATACAGCGATTACATAAAATATAGCAACTTCAGTCCATTTAATTTGATTAGTAGAGGGATTCATTGCTGTTTTTAAAATATTATTAATTATTATTTAGTTGGTTTTCTATCCAGGTGTTATCGGCAGCGCGGCCTTTTCCGTCCATCGTATTTGAATACCCCTGCCATCCAGAAATTGCGTCCATACTGCTCTGGTGTACTGTGAACCTTGGTCGGAGTTGACAATCTGAGGACATCCGTACCGCTCGATGGCAGATTGGAGCACCTGAACGCACCAGGAGGCCTCCAGCGAGTTGCTAATCCCCCAAGCCAGAATCTTTCGACTATATACATCCATTATGGCAGTTAGATACATAAACCCCTTTCGCATGGGAATGTACGTAATATCGGTACACCATACCTGGTTAGGTCGTTGAATGGACAATCCCCTAAGCAAATAGGGCCTAATGTATTGGCGCAACCCGAGCTTAGAAAGATTCTTCTTTCGATAGATAGCCTGATAACCCATCAGCCGAAAAAGCCTTCGAATGCGTTTGGGGCCCACCGGGAAACCTTGGTCACGAAGCCATAGCACCATGGATTTCACTCCTTCGGTGGGATGGTCCAACAGATGCCGATCCATTAGGTTCATCATCTTCACATTTTCGGGCTTTTCTTCTTTGGGCTGATAGTACAGGTTACTCCGATGAACGGTAAGCAACTCGCATTGCTTGCGTACCGATAGCGTAGCCGATTTCATACACACCAATTTCTGTCGGGCACTCATATCCCCAATTTCTTGCTACTTTTTTTTAAAAAGTCATTCTCCACCTTCAGTTGCCCGATCTGGGCGAAAAGCTTATCCACATCCACCGGTTCCTCGGCAGGCTCCGGCCGGGCCTGAAACGACAAGGCCATGTTCTCAATTGCTTCGGTTTTCCAACGGGAGATCATCACGGAGTTCACCTCAAATTTCTGGGCCAACTCGGCCAGGGTCATCTGGCCTTTAATCGCTTCGAGTGCCACCCGGGCCTTGAACTCGGGAGTAAATTTTCGTCTGGTTTGCTTTTTCATGGTTAGTCAATTTAGTAATTTCATCTTTAACTAACCTCGTGGTCCTATTTTTGGGGAGTATTACATAGACCAGGAGCAGTAAAGCATATCGTTCTCGTAGGTGAGCGTTCAGATGGAA
>CAYNIH010000140.1:0-6953 GCA_964397115.1 uncultured Roseivirgaceae bacterium
ATCCCTACCCGAATGGTCGGCAAAGCTCCGGGAGTTGACAAAGGCGGTACACTGGTACGCAAAAAAGCATCGCTTAAAGTATACGGTTACCCCAAAGATATGCCAGACCATATTGATGTGGATGTATCCACCCTTGACTTCCACCACGCCATAAAAGTGGCCGACATGAAGATGGAAGGGCTTGAATTTCTTGATCCGAAACAGTCGGCCATTGCGGCCGTAGAGGTGCCCCGTGCCGCCAAACTCGCTGCCGAGGAGGCTGCTGCCGCTGCTGCTCCTGCCGAAGGCGCTGCTGCTCCTGCCGCGGGCGCTGCTCCGGCTGCAGGTGCGGAAGCCAAGAAAGCCGAAGCCCCTAAGAAAGAAGAAGGAAAAAAATAATCCCTTCCTGACCGTTGAAAAATCCTGTTGCCGTAAAGTGACAGGATTTTTTTATTGCTTTACGCTATGAAGTTCCTCATTGCGGGCCTGGGAAACACAGGACCGGACTATGAATTAACGCGCCATAACATCGGCTTCCTGGTGTTAGACCAACTTGCCGATAAACATAAAATCGGTTATACCCCAGCGCGGTATGCCGAAAAGGCAGAGTTCCGGTTCAAAGGAAAACAGGTGCATCTCATTAAACCGTCAACCTACATGAACCTCAGCGGCAAATCCGTAACCTACTGGCTACACGCCCTACATCTTGAACCGGAGCGGTTGCTGGTCGTTGTGGATGACGTGGCCCTGCCCTTTGGAAGCCTGCGGCTGCGGCCACGGGGTAGTTCGGCAGGACACAACGGATTGAAAAATATCGAAGATCTACTGGGGCACCAACATTACCCACGCTTACGCTTTGGCATTGGCAATAATTTTCCCAGAGGGCATCAGGCCGAATATGTGCTGAGCAATTTTAAAAAAGAAGAATTTGACCAGTTGCCTCCTCTTATTGATAAAGCATGCGAAATGATCCATTCATTCATTTCCGTTGGCGCAGAGAAAACCATGAGCCTGTATAATGATTGATGACTTTGGCGCTTCGGGTATCAGTTCACCGTTGAACCTGGTGCCACATCGGCATCCGGCTGAAGTAGCTTGAGCTTACCGTCACTGTCTTCGGCCATTAGCACCATACCCTGCGATAGCATGCCCATCATTTTGCGGGGAGTGAGGTTAGCAATTAGGGTAACCTGGCGCCCTACAAGAGTTTCGGGTGCATAGTGTTTAGAAATTCCGCTCAGTACGGTTCGCTGATCCACACCGGTATCAATGGTAAGTTTCAGCAGTTTATCCGATTTCTCAACCCGCTCGGCTGCAATGACTTTACCAATCCGGATGTCCAGCCTGGCAAAATCATCAATGGTGATTTCGGGTTTTAGAGGTTTTAAGTTCACTTCGGCCATACCTGCTTTTGGTTTTCTCAGTTTTGCAATTTGCTTTTCAATATCGGCATCTTCAACATTTTTGAAGAGCAATTCCGGTGGATTCAACGAGTGCTTTTCGCGTACAGTGTCAACCAATTCCTGCTTTTTCCAAAGCCCATTCCAATCCAAGTCATTGCCATTCAACTGCCTTCTGATGTTGGCGGATGTATCGGGTAAAAAAGGTTCGCAGGCTACCGCAAGGTTGCCCACTACAGTAAGAGCATAGTTTAGGATGCAGCCCACGGCTTCCCGGTCGTCTTTAGCCAGTTTCCAGGGTTCGGTATCGGCCAAAAATTTATTGCCTATACGCGCCAGGTTCATCATATGAAACTGCGCCTCCCGGAAACGGAACTCTTCAAGCCCACGGATCATGTCATACACGGATTGACTTAAGTCGTGGTGTGCCTGGCGGTAAGCTGCCACCACTTTTTTCCGGCTGTCGGTAGTAGCCTGCAGTTCATGCCCGGGTGGCACAACACCATCAAAATACTTCCAGGTGAGCACCATTACCCGGTTAACAAAATTTCCGAGGATGGCTACCAGTTCACTGTTAACGCGTTGCTGGTAATCCTTCCAGGTAAAGTCGGCATCTTTGGTTTCCGGACTGATAGCGGTGAGCACATACCGGAGTTCATCCCTTCTTCCGGGGAAATCCTGCAGGTACTCGTGCAGCCAAACGGCATGGTTGCGGGAAGTAGATATCTTTTCACCTTCCAGGTTAAGGAACTCATTGGCCGGCACATTATCGGGTACGATATAACTACCCTCCGCCTTCAGCATACAGGGGAAGATGATGCAATGAAAAACAATATTATCCTTGCCGATAAAATGAATCAGGCGGGTTTCAGGATCTTTCCAATACTTCTCCCAGTCGTTGCCCTTTAGTTCTTTGGTTGCCGAAATGTAGCCGATGGGGGCATCGAACCAAACATACAACACCTTGCCCCCGGCATCGGGCAGCGGCACCGGTATGCCCCAGTCGAGGTCGCGGGTAATGGATCGGGGCTGAAGCCCCTGGTCAATCCACGAACGGCACTGACCGTACACATTGGTTTTCCAATCGTGCTGATGGCCTATAATCAGCCAATCCTTAAGCCAGGCTTCGTACTTATCCAACGGAAAATACCAGTGCTTGGTGGGCCGGAGCACGGGGGCTTTTCCCGATAGGGTGGAACGTGGGTTGATGAGTTGGCGCGGGCTTAAGCTGGAGCCGCATTTTTCACATTGATCACCATAGGCATTGGGATGCTGGCAATTCGGGCAGGTGCCCGTAATATACCTGTCGGCCAAAAAAATCCCCTCCTGCTCATCGTAGTACTGGTCGGTAACTTCTTCACTAAAAATTCCCTTATTATGAATAGAAGTAAAAAAATCCTGAGCCGTTTGGTAATGGATGGGGTTGGAGGTGCGGGAATAAATATCAAATGAGATTCCTAAATCACTAAATGCCTTTTTCATCAAGGCATGGTACTTGTCAACAAATTGTTTTGGCGACACGCCCTCTTTTTTGGCCCCCAGGTTAATGGCTACCCCGTGCTCGTCTGAGCCACAAATAAAAATTACGTCTTCGCCTTTCAGGCGAAGGTAGCGCACGTAGGTATCGGCAGGCAGGTAAGCCCCGGCAATGTGACCGATATGCAGCGGACCGTTGGCATAAGGCAACGCAGCCGTGACGGTAGTACGTTTAAAAGTAGTTGTCATAGCACCCGTTGAACAGGTGTGCAAAGATGGGGAATGAACCGGATAATAAAAATCAGTCAGGCCTGGCCAGCGGGCAAGGTAACCTTAAACTCTGTATAGCCTTCGGAAGTCACGCCCAGGCTGATGATGCCCCCCAGCCGTTCGGTTGCCAGTTTGGTAAGGTACAGGCCAATGCCACCGGTACCCGAGCGCTCGGAAGCCCGTGAGAACATCTGAAAAATCTTTACCGGATCTACCTGGGATACCCCCAGGCCATTGTCAATCACGTACACTTCGAGCGAGCCGTTGGTTTGATCGATTTTAACCCGGGCAAATGGATCAATGCGATCCGAATCGTTATGAAACTTTATGGCGTTGTCAATAAGGTTTTCAAGGATAATGCGGATCAGTTCTCTATCCGTATTGAACGACAAGGCCTTGTCAACTTCTTTTTTAATAATAAATCGTGGCGGCAGCCCCCGCTTGGACTCAGTCATGATGATCTCATCAATCATTTCTCCAAGATTAACGGGTTCAAACACCAGCGTAGCATTGTTTACCCGGTTAACGATGAGCAGCCGGGTGAGTATCTTGTTAAGCTTGTCGGCAGTTTCGTCCAGTTTTTTCAGGTAATCCAATGATAACGGATCGCTCACCTCCATCAAGGCCAGGTTGCAGATGCCCTTCAGGCTGGCTAACGGGCCCCGGATGTCGTGAGAAGTTTTGTAGATGAAGTTGTCCAATTCCTCATTTACCTTTTGCAGGCTGGCTGTTTTCTCCTTGACTTTTTTGTCCAGTTCGTCATTCAGCTTCTGCAACTCGGTTTTCGCCTCCGAAAGCGCCTTATTCACCCTGCGCACCGTGCGATTACTGCGGTACAGCACAAATACCAGCAGGGAGGCCAGTATGGCAATGATGCCGATGCTTAAATTCAGCATCCGCTGGCGGGTAATCACCTCTTCCTTGGCCGCGATGATGGCCAGGTTCTGGCGTTCGGCAAAATTGGTTTGAAGTTCGGCCAGTTTGTCGATTAGCTGTTCGCTATACACGCTGTCTTTCAGCACGATGTACTTTCGTTGAAAGTCTGCGGCATTTTCATAATCGTTTACCTGATCATACAGTATGGAAAACTGGCGGTAAGCATCGATCAGTAATTCATTGTATCCGTTTGCACGGGCAATCGTCTCGGCTTCGGCCAAAAAATCCTCAGCTTCGTTTACCCGGTTTTGCGCAATGGCAACCTTGCCCAGGTACACCAGGTTTTCCGCTTCAAAGCGGGTGTTGAGCGTGGCGCGGGCTTTTTCAAGCGAAGCAGTAAAATATTTTCTTGCATCATCATAGGTACCCGCGCCAAAGTGAGCCACACCCAATCCAAAATTACCTGAGCTGATAACCTGGTCGCTGCAGCCATTTCCGCACGACTCAAATGCTTGCTTAAAGTATTTTAAGCCCTCGCTGTAATTTTTTAACTGGTTATGACACAGGCCAATATTAATAAGAATAAGTTGACGGTCAATAAAAGGTTTGTTCGATGCCTCGTCCAATAACTGCAATGCCTGTATGTAAAACTCAAGCGCCTTGGGGTAGTTGCGCAATTTAAAATAAACCAAGCCAATGTTGTTGAGCGTTACGCCAACCTCTTCCTTATTGCCATCTTCCTCGCGCATAACGAGGGTCTTGAAATGATAATCAAGCGCCTTATCGTAGGCTGCTTGAATGGTGTACGCCACGGCAAGGTTATTTAATATTTTCTTTTGCTCTTCGCGGTACCGATTTCGTTGAGCAATCCGAAGTGAAGGGAGAAGAATTTCGAGCGCCTCTGTATTTCTGCTCTTCCGGTTATACAATTGTCCCAAAATACGACCTGTGCTCACTATACCGAGGCTGTCGCCCGTTGTCAGTGCGATTTCGCGGGCCTGCTGACTGTACTTTACCGAGGCCTCGTAATCCGAATAAAAATATTCGCGGGCCAGTTCGAACAACACCTCATAACGATCCTTTCCCGTTGCCTCGTCAAGCCTATCATGAAGCGAGTCAATGCGCGAAGGCTGCTGGGCATTTGCCAACAACGCGGAGAACCACAGGCATGTAAGGATAATGAATGATTGATGAAAAGTGATTTGGTACACGCGTAATTATACAAAATTATTACATGGAATTGTTTGCAACCGACCCGCCATCTTTGGCTCACAATTTAACTAAAACAAAACAACAAAAAATAAATTTAAAACCTTAACCCCATTTAAACTATGAAAAAGTTATTCTACATCCTCATGTTTGCGTTAACCGTATCGCTTACCGTTACCTCGTGTGCAGAAGAAGAAATCCGTCCTAAAATGGAGAACGGTGGTGGCGATTACCTTGTTGACAGACCTTAATTACCGGAAGTTCATCTTAAACTTCTACCAGTTATGAAAGCAAAAAATATTCTGGTTCTTGCCGCAGCGGTTACCGTAACCTTTTCCTTTACCCTGTTTGGTTTGAAGGAAAGGGGCAGCCGGCCTGAGGCACCCACTGTAAAAGCAGCACCCGCTCAAGGCGAGCCTGCTGGTGGATTCTATGCGGAAGATAAGTTTTAAGTTAATGTATTGATAATTAGCCTTTTAAAACCCTGGCGAAGTTTCGCCAGGGTTTTTTGTATGCTTACCCCAACCTAGGCTAAAGCACATTCAGCAACTGATTGCCGTTGAGTTGGTATATGAAATTGAACCTGACAAAACCTTAAGAAGTAGGAATGCAAGCCAATCCGAATGAGTTTATTCGAAAAGTACCCACCATCTTACCCTGCAGCAATAGAAACGTGATTATGAATAAATAAAAAGAGACGCTCAGATTTCAATACACACTTTGTTAGATAGTATTCATTCAACACACGCTAAATGCAGGGGTTCAACTCCGATAAATTCAGGGTTTCAGGAAAGTGAAAACAATACTTACATCCACCATCGATCCAGAGAAATACCACACTACTGAACCATCCCTGTAACAAAACCATAGCGTTACTCCGGGCCGGGGCAAAATACCGGAATTTGCCCATGTAATCGGACGTTCTAAAGTGTTAGTTTAACCCTGATATCTGCCAAAAACGGCAAAAACCTTACATGAAAAAACCACTGGAAGGCTTTCCTTCCTGAAATATCAACCCCGGTCAGTTAATCACCAGTTCAAAAGGCATACGTAACTGCACACCTTGGTGTCGTTTTACCGCCTGCCATTGTTCAAAAAAAGGATAATACGCACCCAATTCTTTCTTTATTTGGTTGGACTTAGCGTTATCCTCAAACGAACCGAAAAACTGTTCAATAAACGATTTGCGGGCTGGGTAATAACGAAGCTTATAATCATCGCCTAAACCTGCGGCTTCAGCCGCAATTGAAATGGCTTCGTTGTACCCGCCAAGCACATCCACAAGGTTTCGGTCTTTTGCCTGTTGCCCCGTCCACACCCTGCCGCTGGCAACCTTTTTTATTTCATCTTGATTAATGCCGCGGCCCTGTGCTGCCTTGCCCGTAAAGGTTTCGTAAATCTCTTCCGTACGATGCTGCCATACCTCCTTTTCAGCCTGGGTTAACGGACGGCTTAGGGTTACCATCTCTCCAAATTCCCCTGTCTTTACTTCATCGAACGTAATACCCAATTTGTTCTCCAAAAAGCCGCTTGCATCGAACAGTACGCTGAACACTCCAATTGATCCAGTTATGGTATGTGGCTGAGCTACGATTGTGTCGCAAGCCATGGCCAGGTAATATCCGCCCGAAGCGGCATAGTCGGACATGGAGGCAATTACCGGCTTTACTTTTGATGCCAGCGAAACCTCGCGCCATATCACATCCGAAGCCTGGAAACTACCCCCTGGCGAATTGATGCGGA
>CAYNIH010000141.1:0-6934 GCA_964397115.1 uncultured Roseivirgaceae bacterium
GCACGTGAGGTAAACATCCGGTAAGGCTCTTGTGTGCCCTTTGTTACGAGGTCGTCAATGAGAACGCCTATGTAGGCTTCTGACCTTTTGAGAATAAATGGTTGGCGAGCATTGAGTTTGTTGTGGGCATTAATGCCGGCAACAAGGCCTTGGCAGGCAGCTTCTTCGTAGCCGGTTGTTCCGTTGATTTGTCCTGCAAAGTACAGATTATCAATAAGTTGCGTTTCAAGCGTAGGCTTTAATTGCGTTGGCGGGAAATAATCATATTCTATGGCGTACCCAGGCCTGAACATCCGGGCGTTTTCAAAGCCGGGTATCTTTGTAAGAGCCTGATATTGAACACTTTCTGGCAGTGATGTTGAAAAGCCATTAACGTATATTTCAACCGTATTCCAACCCTCCGGCTCAACGAAAATCTGGTGCCGTTCCCTTTCGGCAAAGCGGTTAATTTTGTCTTCAATAGACGGGCAATATCGTGGGCCTAATCCCTGTATTCTACCGTTGAACATTGGCGATTGATCAAAGCCCTTTTTCAATTCTTTGTGTACAGCCGTATTTGTGTAGGTTATCCAACAACTCAGTTGTTTTTCCAAGGCTTTGGTACCAGAGAAGGAGAATTTGCCTGGAATTTCGTCACCTTTTTGTTCTTCCATTTTGGAGTAGTCGAGGCTGCGGCCGTCAACCCTTGGTGGTGTGCCCGTTTTCATCCGGCCCGACTCAAAACCAATGGAAACGAGTTGTTCAGTGAGGCCAATGGCCGCCTTTTCAGCAGTTCTTCCTCCCCCAAAGTTTTTGCTTCCGATGTGTATTTTGCCGTTAAGGAAGGTGCCATTAGTAAGAATTACAGCTTTTGCCCTGATTTCAAGACCTAAGGTAGTTTTAACCCCCACCGCATGCTTGCCATCCAGCAGGATGCCGGTGACCATTTCCTGCCAGAAATCAATGTTTGGTATTTTTTCAAGAGCGAGTCGCCATTCTTCCGAAAACCTCATCCGGTCATTTTGGGTACGCGGACTCCACATGGCAGGCCCTTTTGACCGGTTAAGCATCCGGAATTGTATCATTGATTTATCGGATATGATCCCCGAAAGACCTCCTAAGGCATCAATTTCACGAACAATTTGCCCTTTGGCTACACCCCCCATCGCAGGGTTGCACGACATTTGGGCAATGGTGGTCATATTCATGGTTACCAAAAGTACCCGTGACCCCATTTTTGCTGCCGCTGCAGCGGCTTCACACCCAGCATGACCGGCACCAACTATGATAATATCATATTCTGGAAACATCTGAAAAAGAGGTTGTTTCACGTGGAACAAGGTAAAATAGGGTTGTTAACAATTCCACAAATGTTATCCACAACCCGGCACGTTTCACGTGAAACTTACTGCAAAGATAAGTAAGCATCCTCTTTAAGGCGCATGTTAGCCTTTTGAGTTGGTGATTTATCGGCAAATCCAATCAAATGCAATGCACCATGAACCATTACCCGGCTTAGCTCATGATCAAAACTGACCTTAAGTTTTCTGGCGTTTTCTTTAACTCGCGGAATACTGATAAAAATATCGGCCTCAATTGGTTCTTCTGGGGCTGAGTACTGAAAGGTGATAATATCGGTGAGTGTATTGTGTTTAAGGTATTTTTTGTTCAACCTGCTCAAATAAGCATCAGTACAGAAAATTACGTTAAGGTAACTAAGACTTTTTCCTTCCCGGCTGATGACGTTGTTAAGCCAAACGGCCTTTTTTTTTGCCTTTGGAACCGAAAACTTCAAACCCTCCGAGAAATACCGGATTCGTTTCATAAATCAGGTATTCATATAAAAACTCAACACAACAACGCGGCCACCCTCCATAAATTCAACCTCATCCGACAGATGCTTCATTAAAAATATACCCCTGCCACCAGGCTTACTGATATTTTCAGGACTGGTGGGATCAGGGAGTTCCTTATAGTTAAAACCAGTGCCTTCATCCTTAATTGTAAACTGAAGTAAGGAGGAATCCAGCGAAAGACTCAGATAAACATTTTTTTTTCGGTCTCCAGCATTTCCATGCTTTATGGCGTTGTTAACCGCTTCGGTTACTGCAATCATGATGTTACCATACAAATCTTCATCCAGATGAAACCGTTCTTTGGCGTTGTCAATGAAACTTTCAATGATTCTGATATTGTCCAGGATGGAAGGGATATGGATGCTGATGGTGTTCATTATTTGCAATATCGCTTAGTTTTCGCGCAATCGCTTAAAATATTCACTAACCTCCTTCTTGTAGAAGGGATAAAGTTTGGGCGGCATCGTCTTAATCAATTCCAGTTCCCTTTCTTTCTGTTTAAGGTATTCCTCAATGGCTTTGGGTATTTCCTTTTGGTAATCCTTGGCTGTTTCGCCTTTTCGTTCTTCTTCAAAATCTTGTTCCCGAATTGATTTCTCTGCTTCAAGAAGCCTTGTAAGGATATCACGTTGCCGTTGGATGAGTTGATCAGTTAGCTGCTTGTTCACCAAATCAATTTCAGTTTCTTCCATCTTTTCTATAACATCGCCTCCGGGCAGCTCGGAACCATTTTGTTTCATCTTTTCCTGCATTTCCTGTAATGCCCTTCTTATCCTTTCCTGTTCGGCAGCCATCTGTGCCAGTTCTTCAGAAAGTTGCCTGCCCCCCTTACCACTGTTTTTCAGTTGCTCAATGCGGTTATTAAGCTGCTGCTGCAACTGTGATAAATTTGGTTCTTTAACTTTTTGTTTTGACTTCATCGAGGGCTTGGCATTAGCCATCATTTGCATCATCATGTCGAAATGGCTGTCCAGCATCAGCGCCAGGTTGTTAATGGAGGCCATGCTAAACTGCATTTCACTTAACGCGGTTTGGCGGCTTCGTTCCCGGTTGGCGTCAATGGCTTTAGTGAGATGATCGTTCAGTTCAGTGATCTCCCGGGTAATAAACGACCCCATCATTTCATCACGCTTTGAAAGCGCTAAGAGGCTGTCTTCCAATACTTTAACATCATCTTTCACTTTCAATTGCCTCTGTGCCAAAGTGTTAAACCGCGGATCAGTTGGCTGCAATTCCCTAAACTGCTGTATCAATGCTTCCTGGTCGAACGATAATTTAATCAGGCCATGGATAATCTGCCTCAAGGTCTCAAGGTTGCGCATATCCATCTCCATATACATTTCATTCTGCATCTCCTCCATTTGTTGCGCCATCTCACTCATTTTCTGAATGGCCTTCTGCTGTTGCTGCTTTGCTTTAGAGGGGGCACTTTCCTGCAGATTTTCTTTGCTTTGGTTTTGAAGTTGATCTACCTGGCTGGCATCATCCTTATCCGGCAATTCCTCAATATTACCCAACTCCTGGTTAAGTTCGTTTAATTCCTCCAGTTTTTCAGTTGTTTTACTGAATTCCTTGTTTAGCATCTCCTGCTCTTTGGAAAGTTCCTGCCATTTATTTGCTTCATTTTCTCCCTTCTTTTGTTCCTTTTCTGCCAGTTCGGTTTTATCGAGCATTTCCTGCTGCCCGGCAATATCTTTTTTTAAATCTTTAATCAACTGATCCGTTTTGTATTCAAATTGAAGCTGTTTAAAAAGGGCCAGGGTTCGTTCCAGTTCGTTTTCAAGATTTTTGGAATCCTTGTTTAGTTTATCCAGAAGTTTCTGGATTTCTGATGGAGAGGCATTTTCCTGAAGAAGGCGCTGAAGTTCCTCGAGCAGTTTTTTTGTTTCTTCATCCAGCAACTCCTCCATCAGTTTTTGAAGTTGCTCGGCCTTTTGACTAATGCGTTCATCCTGCTCGGTGAATTTATCTTTCTTTTCCTCCAGCATTTTATTGGCTTCATTCATTTCCTGGATAAGTTGCTCCAGATTTTTTCGCTGTTCCATCAGTTCTTCTAACCGTTTTTTTTCCTGCCAGTCGAGGGATTGTTTACCCTTTAGCTTTTGATTCGCATCCTCAATGTTTTTTCGAAGTTGTTCGGCTTTTTGAGCACTTTCGTTTAATGCCGTTTCGGTTTTTGATTGCGCGCGTGAAATAGCGGTGGCAATCTGATCGTTATCTGGCAGGAGCAGGGAATAAGTTGCCGACCTTGTTGATTTTCTGCCGTTAACACCATCGTTGTCCCACACCTGCAGGTAATACTCAAGCTGTTGCCCGGGTTTCAGGCCAAGGGAATCAAGCCGCCAGCTGAACATAAAATTCTGTTGCGCCTGATTGGTATAAATCGCTATCGGCAAACTTTTCTTTTCAATTTCCTGATGCTTGGCATCATTAACAGTATAGTAGAGTCGCAATTCACTCAGGCCATAGTCGTCCGAAATGAACCCGCCTGTTACGATTTGCTGATAGAAAACCGAGTCGGTGAAATTGGTTACGGCAAGCTGAGGAAACTGATCGCGAATGATCTGTATCGTATAGGCAATGCGGTCTTTATTGGTGCTGAAATCATTCCCAAGAACCACTTCATAGCGGGTAGGCTCGAGAAACCGGCTTTTTGATGTAAAAATTTGGTTATCAATTAGTTGCATTGCCTCTGGCGCTTGATCACCATACTGTATTGTAGCTTGTTTTGCATGGCTTGTAAGAACCTCCCAGGTAATGGTTGTGCCTTCAGGCACTTCAATAGACCCGGCATTGGTTAATAATTCACTTCTTCGGTGCAGGTAAGGCGGGTATTCCAGTTTAGCTTTCAGGTGGATTAGTTCGGGGCGCTCGACTACAATAATTTCAAAAGGCGATGAGCGGTAAGAGGCTGCTTCAAACTGAAAGGATTTGGGTTCCTGTATTTTCTCGAACGTATAAATAAACCGGCTCAAGTCGGCCTGCTCCATTTTGATTCGCTGCGATCCGGCCAGGATGTAAACATTTTCCGGCAGGGCACTCCCGGCAAGAGTAAGCGTAACCGTAAAATCCTCATTCCGAAATGCAACAAGTGATGAACGGTCAACAACAAACTGAAACGGTGCTTGCGGCACAAAAGTCTGGTTAAAATGAATTATCCGGTGGGTGCTTTGCGTGATGATGTCGCGGTTAATGATGAGCAGCATCAATACAACAACTACCGGGATGAGGAGGTACCGCAAGTGTTTATAGGTTTCCCTGAAATCAATAACCTGATCGAACCGGAAGGGCTCGAAGGCAACGGCTTTTTGTGAAACGCTTGCATAGGCAAGGCTTGATTTGCCCGTGAGGCGCAGAAGTTGGATCAGGTTAAGAAGTTTATCGCCCACTCCCGGCAAGGATGCTCCGATTAGACGTGCGCTTTGCTCGAGATCTATTCCTTTGCGTGCCAGCACAAACAAAAGTGGTTCGCCCAAATAGCGCCATATACAGAACCCCGCCAATACGAAGAAGGAGGTTAAAACAGCTAAGCGCAGGTAACGGTCCAGCCAAAACGTGTATTCCAATAGTGCTATCAGCACGACATAGGCC
Source organism: uncultured Roseivirgaceae bacterium (assembly GCA_964397115.1). Classification (GTDB taxonomy): domain Bacteria; phylum Bacteroidota; class Bacteroidia; order Cytophagales; family Cyclobacteriaceae; genus UBA2336. Next base: position 5,427 of record CAYNIH010000141.1, read on the forward strand.
AGCAAAATGGTTGCCGTGAGGATAACTCCACGTAACAATAAGTTCAGATAGTATTTTTTGCGAAATGCGTTAATCTTACCCTCTATCCTATTGAAGTTATCCATTGCCAAGGCCTTATACAGTTGGAAACGTGCACATTGACGTCAAAGTTTTGAGGCTTGCTAAAGATAAAGGCTCTGCCAGCTTTGAGCAACATCAATTCATACTCCCTTTGCCGGTCCGAGTCCGAATACCCAGTTATGCTCTTGTTCGAAATACTCTAGGATGAGCATTTTCAATAGTTTCTCCTGTTCGAGCAGGTCGAAATGGGGGAGTTGTTTTTCAAGTTTCCAATGTGGCCAACCTTGTTCATCCAGTCCGATGAGGCTGTAATAGCCAGCCTGGCTCAAAACCCGGCATATGGCAATGTGCATTAAATCCTGCTTTTCTTCCTTTGAAAAGAATTTCTGGCCCTGGCCTAATTCCTGAACGCCAATGAGAAACAACACGGCATTCAGGTCTTTTGGTTTTTTACCGATAACCATTTCCATTTTGTCCAGCAACTGCTGCCACTTCCTTTCCAGGTCAAGGTCGCGCTTATACATGGTTTAGTTCTTCCCAGTATTCAAAAGCCCTTCGCAGGTGAGGGATAACAATAGTACCACCTATTAACGTGGCTAGGGCCATTATTTCGTTAACCTGGGCGGTTGAAAGCCCGGCTTCCTTGCATTTACCCAGGTGGTATTTTACACAATCGTCACAACGCAATACAAGCGAACAAGCCAGCCCAATCATTTCTTTGGTTTTTATATCTAATTCACCGGCTGCATACGCGTTGGTATCGAGGTTGAAAATACGTTTGATTATCAGGTTGTCGGCAGCCTGAATCTTTTCATTCATTCTGCTTCGGTATTGGTTAAAGTCAGCTACCAGTCCCATTCGTTTACTCGTTTATTTTTAATTTAAAGGACTGTAAATATACCATTCTGAAATCAGGCCTTACCGATATTGTCAGCGACTTTGTGGCGCTTATTTACCCACAGTATTGCGCGGCCTGCAAAATGGGCCTGGCAAAGGGGGAGGAGGTAATCTGCACGCGGTGCATTCATACCCTGCCCCGAACAACCTATCACAGTTTTGCCGATAATCCTCTTTACAAGAGAATTGGAGGAAGAATTCCCCTGCGGTTTGCCTGTGCTTTTCTGTTGTTCCGCAAGGGAGGGCCTGTGCAGGAGTTGCTGCATGAATTAAAGTACAATAATCGTCCCGACATCGGCCGCATACTTGGCCGGGTTTACGGAAGAGAATTGCTGGAAGCAGGGCTTAGTCCACAACTCGATCTTATCGTGCCCATTCCGCTTCATGCATGGAAAAGGAAGCGGAGAGGGTTTAACCAAAGCGAAGAGTTTGCAGTTGGTCTTGCTGAGGCCATGGACATTCCCGTTCAGCCATTCGTTGTTCAGCGATTGGTGAACACGGAAACTCAAACGCGCAAAAGCCGGCTTAAGCGATGGGAGAATGTTAGCGAT
>CAYNIH010000142.1:0-6822 GCA_964397115.1 uncultured Roseivirgaceae bacterium
GGTATTGTGTTACCACGGTGTTGGTGCGCGGATTATAACTTTGTGAAAAGATGTTTTGGTTATTGGTTACGTTTTGCAGGTCAACAGCAAACTCAAGCGTGCTCTTCTTATATTCTTTACGGTATGCAATCCGTAAGTCGGTGCGGAAATAAGCATCCTGCTTTTCGCTGAAGGCTTCACTTTCTTTATAGATCGTTCGACCGTATTGCTGGGAGGCGGCCACATCAATAGGGGTAAGGTACTTGCCGCCAATGGTGGTTACTTTAAGGTTAATGGAAAAGAATTTTTGTTTTGTTCCGAGCGAAAATTCTTTTCCGAATAAACCGTTTACCACATACTGTGTGTTATACGCGGTGTTACGTTCAATATCATCGCTGCCTTTATACCGGGAGTCAAAAATAGACGAGGTAATGAGAAAATAATATCCCTCGCTGAAGAAGCGCTCCAGGGTAAGTTCTACTCCGTAGTTCGTGCCGGTTCCTTTATTCACTAAGCTATCCTGATCGACAGGAACAAAACTGCTACCGGTATTGATGGCCGAGAACGAAGTGGCACGCTGCTCCACCGGCACGTTAGATAGGGATTGGTAGTAGGTTTCGGCCTTCAGGCGCAGCTTGTCGGTGATGTTCAAATCGTACGTAAGCACGGCATGCTGGCTGGTGGTAAATTTTAATTGGGTGTTCGTCAGCACATACTGATTACCGGCAACCTTGGTTTGCACATAAGAAGTATAAGGACTTTGGATCTGATTGTGAATGCCGTAGCCTATACTGATAGATTGTCGGCCATTAATAAGGTATTGTAAGCCTAACCGGGGCTCTACAACAGCCTGCTTATTTAACGCATAGTATTGGGTGTGGAAGCCGGCATTAAACGAGAACGCGGTATTGAAGCGGTGGCGCCAGGTAGCAAAACCCTGGTACAGCGTGGTGGCATCCTGAACGTTGACGCGCACCGAATCCCTTCCTACATTGGCGTAGATATCGCGGTTGTAAAGGTCGAAGTCTAACACATCCACATAACCGCCATAAGTGAGGCTGTTTCTGGCGTTGAGTTTGGTGCGAAAGATGGCCAGGGCAGATAGTTTACGGGTACTAAACTCGGCTTCTCCGCGGGCGTAGCGTGCCGTTACCTCATCGTTGTTGTCGCGTACCAGCGAGTCGCCCCGGAAACTTTCTTCTGATGAGCTGATGCCCCCGGTAATTTTAACGTATGTTTTCGGAGACAGGCTTTTTTCGAAGCTGACCCCTGCAATTGCGGTTTTATAGCGCGGAAAAAGATCCTGGTTTTCATTGCCGTACAAATCACCGGAGTCACCGTCAAGGTCGGCCTCACTTCCCAGTAAGTCAATGGCGCTCTTTCCGGCCAGGCCAAACACCGACCACTTGCCCCCGTTTTTTGAAGGGAACGTTAGTTTAAAGTTCAAATCCTGGTAAAGCGGAATGTTTGAACCGGTTCCGAACTCGATACCCAGGGCATCAAAGATCCCTAGGGTAGAATAACGGTAATTTACAATGTAGGAACCCTTGTTGTTTTTTGAGAACGGCCCTTCCGCGCCAAGTTCGAACCCGTTAAACCCAACCTGGGATACAAACTCATGTTTTTGGTTGTTGCCATCGCGTAAGCGAATATCGAACACACCGGCTACGGCATTTCCGTACTGAGCCGGGAAAGCGCTGGTCATAAAATCCGACTTATCCAGGTTGTTGTTGTTGAGCATGCTTACCGGGCCACCGGTGCTGTTGAGTGATCCAAAATGATTTGGGTTGGGTATGTTCAGGCCTTCCAGTTGCCAGAGCATGCCGGTGGGCGAATTTCCGCGCACGACAATGTCGTTTCTCGAATCATCGCCCCCGATCACACCGGCAAAATTTGCGGCCATGCGCGAAGGGTCGCCCAACGCACCAGCATAGCGCTTGGTATCGTCAACATTAAACGATCGCGCACTGACCACGGCCAATTCGTTATTGGTGGCGGTTTTGTCGTCCTTGCTGTTGGCAACAACCACAATTTCACCGAGTTGCCGAATGCTTTCGGTAAGGCTCAGGTTGAGAATAACTTCTTTTCCCGCTGTTACCAGTACATTGGGAATCACCTGATCTTCGTAACCGATGTAGGTTACTTTAAGCGTTTGCCGTCCAACCGGAACATTATCAATACGAAAATTTCCATCCGCATCGGTTGAACTGCCCAGCATCCTTTCGCCCAGGCCGATAACCTGTATGTTCACGCCAGGCAAAGGTTCTTTGTTAATTTCATCCACTATTTTGCCCCGAATGGTTTGGGTGGACTGGGCAAACGATGACAGGGCCAGCAAAATAGCCAGCACAATTCCTATCAATAATTTTGCAATGCGTACTTCTTCTGTTTTCATGATCGGGATATTTTTGGTTAACGGCACAAAGGTGCAGGGTACGGCAGGGTTGATTGCTTGATGCGAATCAATAAAAAGCTACCCGACAATTGATTCAGATCAAGAAAAATGAACTAAATGGGGTAGGTTCAAAAATCAGGTTCGCTTAAACAGCGTGTTACCCATAATTTTTTGCACAATTTCGTCTTTAAGAGTTCGGCTGATGGGAATGCGGGCATCGCCTATCAGGATTTCGTGGCCATCCAGTGCGTTGATTTTTTCAACGGAAACCAGAAATGACTTGTGAACTTTAAGAAAGCGTTCTTTGGGTAGTTGTTTCTCCAACCCCGTTAAGGTGATGTAAGCAATCAGTTTGCGGCCATGCGCGTATATGATGCAGTAGTTTTGCATGGCCTCCACATACAGTACTTCTGAGTAATTGATTCTTTCGTACTTATGGTCGGACTTGATAAAAAAATAATCAGGAGTAACCGGAGTTTTCTGCTTCAGCGAATGGTAGTCGTGTGCCTTTTGAACGGCCTTTAAAAAACGTTCAAACGGTATGGGCTTGACCAGGTAGTCAATGATGTCCAATGAATAGCCTTCCAGTGCATACTCCGGATAAGCGGTTGTAAAAATGATCATCGGAGGACTTTTCAGTGTTTTCAAAAAATCGATACCCGAAATCTTGGGCATGTGGATGTCGAGCAGGACCAGGTCAATGTTTCCGCTTTTCAGCAAGGAGGTTGCTTTAACGGCATGCTCACACGAACCAATCCAGTTAAGGAAGTCCACTTCCTTTACGTATTCTTCCATCCCTTTCCGGGCCATTGGCTCATCGTCAACGATCAGGCAATTTAGTTTTAACGGAAAACTCATGCAGTAGGGGTAAGTGGTTCTGCCAGTCTCAGTTCAAGGCCTACCTCAAACCGATCCGGTGCCTGGTTAATTAACAGGTTATATCGCCCGGGGTACAGTAATTCCAGTCTTCGCCTTACGTTTCGTAGACCGATTCCGGCATTTTCATCGGGACTACGTGTACCATCAGTTGTGTTAAAAACATTCAGGTTAAGCGAATTTCCATTTTTGTTCAGGGCAATATCAATAACATTTGGCCTGTCGGTGTAATGCGATACATGCTTGAAAGCATTTTCAACAAACGGAATGAGCAGCAATGGCGGAAGGGTAAAGTTTTTCAGGTCGGGTGAATGGCGAAAAGAGATTTTATAGCGGTCGTCCTTGCGCAGCCGTTGCAACTCTACATAATTTTTCAAATAGTGGATTTCTTTTTCGATATCAATTTCTCTTCCGTTGCATTCGTACAACTGGTACCGCAGCATATCTGAAAATGTTGAAAGCGTTTCGCGTGCCTCGGTATTTTGTCTATCGATCTGAAAAAAGACAGTATTTAATGAATTGAAAAGAAAATGCGGATTAATCTGGGCTTTCAGGTATTCCAATTCTGTGTTCAACTTTTCAAGTTCAATTTTGCGAATGAGTTCTTTCTGAAGGTACCATTGTTTACTCAGGTAGAGTGTGGTGGAAAAGGCCAGGTAAAAAATAACAATGGAAAGGTTGTAAAATGTATTGTGATAGAATCCTTGTCGCCCTGGATTATTAAGAACGTTGCCAAACAGGTAAACATCATGGAGGTTTTTGAAAGCTACGTAAACGATGAGGAGGATGAGGATAAGCAGAACCGAGATTCCGTATTTTTTCTTATCGATAAATTCCGGAATAATAACCAGCAGGTTGGTATAGATGACTACCGCCAGCAGGCCATCGCGTACCAGCAACTCCAAAATAAACTGCCCGAATCCGGCCTGAAGTATAATGCCAGAATGGGTGTAGGCATGAAAGCCCACCGTTAATACCCAGAAAAGCAGGTGATCGAACTTATACCTGAAGAGTCGTTCCATTACTGAAAATTACTGTTTTTAACAATGTCCAGGACAAACCTGATTGGTAGTTGGTCAAGAATAGTTAGCAGTTTGTCAGATGGACTCATCCTGCCTGGCCGGTCTTCGTAAATTCGGTAAACAACACGGATATGAAATGCTCTTTCTTCCCCTTGTTACTCCTCGGTATAACGGTAACCGGTTGTGCACAAACGCAATCAACCGAAAGGCAGGTTGGCGGTGGGTGTGAAGACTGTGAGTTGATGGTTGCCGGCATGCCCGCAACGCTTTACTGGAAAGCAAAACTCCCAGCCGATGATGAGCCCGGTGAGCCGATGATCATCAACGGCACCATCTACAAAAGAGATGGGAAAACTCCGGCTCCCAATGTCATCCTGTATGTCTATCACACCGATCACACCGGCAAATATAGCCCGGGTCCAAATCAGGTGCACGCCAGACGGCATGGCCATTTGCGCGGCTGGGTAAAAACCGATGTGCAAGGGCAATATGAGTTTCGTACAATTCGGCCTGCCCCCTATCCGAACGGAAAGGATCCGCAGCACATTCATGCCATTATTAAGGAACCCGGCCTTTCGCGCTATTGGATCGATGATTTCCTGTTTCAAGATGATCCGTTGCTTACTGAGCAGGAGAAGGCGCGTCAATCCAAACGGGGAGGCTCCGGTATTATTAAACTGACTAAAAACCCATCGGGCGTTTGGGTTGGCACGCGCGATATTGTTCTGGGTCTTAATATTCCTAACTATTAACGCTTATGAAAATCATCAGCTTGTTTTCAATCCTTATAGTAATGTGCGTTCTGCTTTATTCAGGGGTTACGGCCGCACAAACCGCACTGAATGTGGTCACATCAGATTCAAAAGTGATGTGGACTGGTACCAAAGTAATGGGCTATCACCAGGGTATTGTAAAAATTAAAGAAGGAAAAGTGACGGTGAAGGATAACAAGTTGAGAGGCGGTTATTTTGTTGTGGATATGAATACCATCACCTGCACGGACATTCCCGAATCAGATCCGGTTCCCAAAAGAAAGTTGGAAAATCATTTAAAGGGCGCTGACTTTTTCGATGTGGCAAGATTCCCGACAGCCCGGTTTGAGATTACCGAAGTGCGCGTACACCCTGAACATCCGGCCCGATACCTTGTGCTCGGAAATTTTACCATCAAACAAACGACAAAAAGGTGGAAAATAGAAGTAACGCCTACCACACAAACAGAAAATCTGTTTATCGGTCAGGCCGACCTTGTGTTTGATCGCCAACTGTTTGGTGTTGCGTACAAAGGACTGAAAGATGAACTTGTGCATGACCAAGTGAAGCTTAGTATTATCATTAAAGCAAAAAACTGAAATGAAAAACTTTCTTCTGCCGTTATTTTTATTCGTAGCCTTTTCGGCATGCGCCCACCCCGGTGTTGGCATTGTAATGGATAGCCGCGGCAACGTGTACTACACGGATCTGAAACAGGTGTGGAAGATTGATACGAAGGGTAATAAGTCTGTTGTCGTGCGAAATGTGCATACGCACGAATTGTATATGGATGCGCAGGATAACCTGTATGGTGAACACCTTTGGTATAATGGTGAACGACTGAACACCTGGGGACACTTCGTGTGGAAGTATTCACCCGATGGGATGTTTGAAAAAATCATTCCGGATACGGAGGGATTCCTGAAACACTACAGCTTTGTGCGCGATCACCACGACAATATGTTTTGGGCCGACCGCGAAGGAAACTGCCAGCACGTGGTGAAACAAGAACGCAATGGAATTGTAACGAAACTTGGTGCGGCCTGTTTTGAAAACATACGGTGGATGACGTCAACCCCTGCCGGCACTATTTACCTGATAGACCTTTACGATTTAAAACAGGTAAACCGGTGGGGGCAGGTAAAAACACTGGCCAACCATCTTCAGGAACGCAAGCCAACACAGGCCCTTGTTAACGACCCTCACCTCATTATGGGCCTTTCGGTTGATGCGGATGAAAACGTTTACGTGGCGGTATACGGTGCACGGAAGGTAAAAAAGGTTACCCCGGCCGGAGAAATTTTTACAATAGCCGACACCAGCGTTAGCTGGTCGCCAACGGGTGTGCTAAGTGCTCCAAATGGTGATTTATGGATCCTGGAATGTTCACCGATGAACGCTGTGCGGGTTGAGCGGATAACAAAAGACGGCAAACGAATTATCTACTAGGGCGGGAGCGAAAGTGCTTTCTTCGAGGGCCTCTGCTGTTTTTTCTGAAGCCTGCTTTGCGTTTGGTTTGAGGCGCATAAACGGGCCCCTCTCCCAAATCGGCCGGCAGGGGCATTTTCGGTATCGGATAGCCGATCAGGTTTTCAATGCTGGTAAACCTGCGCTGGTCAATCTCATTAACAAAAGTAATGGCCGTGCCGGTAGTCTCCGCGCGTGCCGTCCGGCCAATGCGGTGCACGTAATCTTCGGGATCGGGCGGTACATCCCAGTTGATCACCATGCTGATGCCCTCCACATCAATGCCGCGCGAGAGTACATCGGTACCGACAAGAAAATTAACCTGTTTGTT
>CAYNIH010000143.1:0-4124 GCA_964397115.1 uncultured Roseivirgaceae bacterium
CAGAGTTGCTCAGGGTTCATTTCGCCCAAACCTTTGTATCGCTGAATGGTCACCGAGTCTTCCTTGCCACCGCTCAATTCCTTTACCATTGCTTCGCGTTCCTCTTCGGTCCAGCAATACCGCTCTTCTTTGCCTTTTTTCACCAGGTATAAAGGCGGCAAGGCAATATAAACAAATCCGTTTTCAATAAGTTCTTTCATGTACCGGAAGAAGAAAGTAAGTATCAGGGTGCGGATGTGGCTGCCATCCACATCGGCATCGGTCATGATGATGATCTTATGGTAACGAAGTTTGGAAATGTTCAGCGCTTTGCCGTCTTCGGCTGTTCCAAACGAAACACCCAGGGCGGTAATGATGTTTTTGATTTCTTCGTTCTCGTAAATTTTATGTTCCTGAGCTTTTTCTACGTTTAAGATTTTTCCTCTCAATGGAAGAATAGCCTGAAAGGTACGGTCCCTTCCCTGCTTTGCCGATCCGCCTGCTGAATCGCCCTCAACCAGGTAGAGTTCAGAAATGCCGGGATCGGTGCTGGAGCAATCGGCCAATTTGCCGGGCAAACCGGTGCCGGTGAGCACATTTTTCCGTTGCACCATCTCGCGGGCTTTGCGGGCGGCATGCCGGGCCTGTGCTGCGAGGATAACCTTGCTTACGATAAGCTTGGCTTCTTTAGGATGTTCTTCAAGATAGTATTGAAGCACCTCACCAACCGATTGGTCAACAACGCCCATCACTTCGGAGTTGCCGAGCTTGGTTTTGGTTTGCCCTTCAAACTGGGGCTCGGCTACTTTAACAGAAATAACAGCCGTTAACCCTTCCCTGAAATCATCGCCATTAATGTCAATCTTAACCTTGAACAATAAGCCTGATTTAACGGAATAGGCATTCAGGGTCCGGGTAAGCGCCCTGCGGAAACCGGCCACATGCGTACCCCCTTCATGGGTGTTGATGTTGTTTACATACGACACCAGGTTTTCGCTGAACGAGGTATTGTAGCTCAGCGCAACCTGTACGGGTATGCCGCCCTTATCGCTTTCAATATAAATCGGTTTAGGAATAAGTTTGTCGCGGGTTGCGTCAATGTATTCCACAAATTCGGGTAGCCCTCCCTGCGAGAGAAACTCACTGGTGCGCGGATTACCGTTTTCGTCCTTTTCGCGAAGATCGGTTAAGGTTATTCGTATGCCGGGATTTAAAAACGCCAGTTCACGTAGCCGGGTGGCAATGGTTTCGTAATTATACTCGGTAACCGTAAAGATTTGCTTATCGGGTAAAAACCTGACCGTAGTGCCGCGCCTGTCTGATTCACCGGTTATTTTAACAGGATACTTCGGCACACCCCGGTGGTATTCCTGCTCCCAGATTTTGCCATCGCGGTAAACGGTGGCATGCAATACTTCCGATAATGCATTCACACAGGACACGCCTACGCCATGCAAGCCGCCAGAAACCTTGTAGGTGTTCTTGTCAAATTTCCCCCCGGCATGAAGCACGGTCATCACCACTTCAAGGGCCGACCGCTTTTCTTTTTCGTGCATGTCGGTGGGTATACCCCGGCCGTTATCCTCTACAGTTACGGAGTTGTCTTCATTAACTGTAACTCGTATGTCATCGCAATAGCCGGCAAGGGCCTCGTCAATAGAGTTGTCCACAACCTCCCAAATCAGGTGGTGTAGCCCTTTAATGCTTACATCGCCAATATACATAGCCGGACGTTTGCGTACGGCCTCTAAACCCTCTAAAACCTGAATATTGCTGGCTGAATAATTAGCGGGTTTCCGCTCCTTGGTTGCACTCATTCCTTAGTTTCTGGTAAACCGACAAAAATAAGCTTTTTTTGCGGGATTTTAGAGAAAAATAAGGGTTTTAATCGCAAAGTTTGGGGTTCTATTAACAACTGAAAATAGCTTTAATCAGGAAGCAAGATCTGGACGGTAGCACCCCCCCTAAGCCAGCGCCCGGGCTTCTTCTGAAATCATCAGGTTGGACTGCGCCTGTGCTTTACTATAAGTTCCGAACACCGGTGGGAGCGTTAGCATTACCCGTGTACTTTTTCAACAGGCGCACTGGCTTTTTTTGCCTTCTTTTTCTGAACTTTTACTCTACCGTCACCATTCGATCCGTCTTCGGCCATCAGGTGCATTTTGGCCTTCTGAAGCTCCTGCTTCTGCGCTTCACTGACTGTTGGATAACTCAGTTTAAGTTGTTCAAAATACCGGTAGATGATAAACGCAATAGCCAGCCGGGCATACCATTTATCATCGGCCGGAATAATAAACCACGGAGCATGTTCTTTCGAGGTGTTATTGAAAACCTCTTCATACGCCTTCTGGTAATCATCCCAGAAAGCCCGTTCTTTTAAGTCGGAAAGCGAGAATTTCCAATTCTTGGAGGGGTCGTCAATACGCTCCATAAACCGTTTTTTTTGTTCTTTCTTCGACACGTGCAAAAAGAACTTCATGATGACGGTGCCATTTTGTGCGAGGTTTTTCTCAAACCGGTTAATTTGCCTGTAGCGGTTTTCCCAGAACTTATCGTCAATATCCTTAATTGAATCAATTCCGGGAATATTTTCATTCAGAATCCACTCCGGATGTACTTTGGTTACCAGTACATTTTCATAATGGGAACGGTTGTGAATGGCAATTTCACCGCGTGCCGGCATGGCCAGGTTGTGGCGCCAGAAGAAATCGTGGTCCAGTTCGGTGGAGTTTGGTGCTTTAAAGCTATAGACTTTTACCCCCAGCGGGTTAAAACCCGACATGATGTGTTTTACGGCCCCGTCTTTACCTGCCGCATCCATCGCCTGAAAGATGATGAGCACGCTGTATTGATTATGGGCATAAAGTTTATCCTGAATTTCGGCCAAATGCCTCCTGCCAAAGTCGAGCAGGGCTTCGGCATCGCGTTTGGTAAGTTCCTTACCCTTATATTTGGTGCTCCACTCCTGGAGTTTTACCTTCTTTCCGGGTTTTACCAAAAAATCCTTGATTTTAAGGAGTTTATCATCTGAGAGCATAGTCGTAATTTTTTATTGATGGTAAGGTATAACTTTAATGGTTACAGGCACATGATGAAGATCATAATTTCTGGGCATTACGGGTATTTAAACAGTAAAATTTTAGTACCTTCCATCAACGCATAAGGGCATTGCTTCTGGGTGCCTTGCGTATGCTGAAATTGGAATTGCTGCCTCAACGAATAAACCGTTTAACTTATGAAAAAAGTAATCCTTTTTGTCCTCGTTATTGCCGTTAGCGGCAACCTGGCCATTGGCCAGGTAAAGAAGAAAAGCCCCGCCCCCACCAATGAGGAATTGGTTATCAAATCGCTGATTGAGCATGAAACCAAAGCGTTTTTTGAAATTGACCAAAAAACCTGGGCCGATTGCTGGGCGCACGTTCCCTACGCCTTCTGGTCGTTTGCTGATACCACCGATGTAAACTCTTTTACGGGATGGGAGGCCATCAGCAATGGATTTGCCAATTACTTTAAAACATCAAAACCCTCCACAGCTAAAATTGAAAGAAACTGGGGGGATATCCGCATTTACGGTACGGGTGCCTACGCCCGGTTTACCCAGCACGTTAAAGACGATACCAACCGGCCTGCACAGGAAGAGGTGCGTGTACTGGAAAAAATTAACGGGCAATGGAAAATTATTTGCGTTTCGGTAATTGCTATACAAAAGGAAAACCGACCCATCCGGTAATCAATACTGCCTGGTACTTAACATCACCAGTGTGCAGCCATGCACTGATGCTATACCATGCTGCAGCAACAGGTTTTCCAGTTCAGTATTTTCAGTTCCCGGATTGAAAATCACTCGTTTCGGCTTAAGGCTGATGATGTATGGATACCATTCGGGCTGATGGTATGGGCCAATATAAAGGGTAAGGGTATCCACATCAGTAATTACAGGCTGGTGTCGCAGGTTTAGAATCGGGTGACCAAACAGTTCACCATGCCGGATGCCTGTCAGCACAATTTCATGGCCATATTCAATAAGCATTTTCGCAGCCAGGTATGCGTAGCGCGCAGGGTTGGTTGATGCCCCGATAATTACTGTTATTTTACTTTTCATTTACGCCACAATAGTTTTAGTTTTAACTGATAAATTGAAAGCA
>CAYNIH010000143.1:4134-6752 GCA_964397115.1 uncultured Roseivirgaceae bacterium
CGCCGGAGCAGCATCCACACGCTCCTCGCCGACCTCGGCAACCCGTTCGCCATCCATGGCGGCTGACACGATGCCCCCGGCAAAACCGGCCCCTTCGCCACAAGGGTACAAGCCGCTAACCTGAGGATGCTGGAGCGCTCCCGTTCGGGGGATGCGCACGGGCGAAGATGTGCGGCTTTCTACACCAATCAGTTGGGCTTCGTTGGTAAGGTAGCCTTTCATTTTGCTGCCAAAATTTTTCAACCCCTGCTTCAGTGCCTCCGTTACGAAAGGGGGTAAAACTTCCTGCAGGTCAACAACTGCCAACCCGGGTTGGTAGGAACATTCGTTTAGCTTACCCGAAACTTTGCCTGTTAAAAAATCTATCAGCCGTTGGGCGGGAGCGGTTTGCCTGCTGCCGGCCAGCACGCAGGCCCTTTTTTCAACCTCCGCCTGAAAATACATGCCGGCCAACGGTCCGGCTGAAGTAAATTTTTTAAAATCGCTTTGTGTTACAGCTACCACAATGCCCGAATTGGCAAACCTTGAGTCCCTTCGCGAAGGACTCATGCCATTCACCACCACCTCGCCCGGTGCCGTGGCAGCCGGAACAATAAAGCCGCCCGGGCACATGCAAAAGGAGAACACTCCCCGGAGCGAACCATTTACCTTTGCCTGATGAACCAAGGCGTAGGAACTTGCCGGCAGATACGGATCCCGTGCTGAAGCGCAATGGTATTGTATCCGATCAATCAGTTCTTGTGGATGTTCAATGCGGAGCCCCAGCGCAAATGCCTTCGCTTCAAGAAGAATGTTCTTTCTGTGCAGCAGTTCAAAAATATCGCGCGCTGAATGGCCGCTGGCCAGCACTACCGCTTCACTGGTCAATTTTTCGCCTGATACCAGTTGCACACCCCTTACTGCCGAGCCGGAGATCAGCAAGTCAACCACACGCGTATCGAAATAAATTTCACCGCCAGCCTGAACAATGGTGTTGCGCAGGGCTTCAACAATGGCCGGCAGCTTATTGGTACCGATGTGAGGATGGGCATCGTAAAGAATATCTTCGCGCGCGCCATGGGCAACCAGTATTTCAAGGATGCGCTGCACATCGCCACGTTTTTTGGAGCGGGTGTAAAGTTTCCCATCCGAATAGGTGCCCGCACCGCCTTCGCCAAAGCAATAATTCGATTCGGGATTGACAACATGATGCTTATTAATGGCCGCCAGATCGCGCCTCCGCTTCCGCACATCGCTGCCCCGTTCCAGGATAACCGGTTTTATTCCCAGTTCAATTAATCGCAGGGCTGCAAACAGTCCGGCAGGACCAGAACCTACAATGATCACCGGCCTGCCCTGGCGAACATCCGGATAATCGGGTTTATGAACTTTTTGCGCTAAACCCGAAGGAACAAGCTCAACCAATACCCTTACGACCACCTTTTTTGCCCGTGCGTCTATTGACCGTTTAACCGGCCTGACAAAAACCTCTCCGCCAGGCTGCAAGCCCACTCGTTCATAGAGAAGGGGCTGAAATAATTCAGGACGAAACGCCTCTTCGGGAGTTAGGATGATTTCTGTTCGCTGCATGGGGAAGGGAGTTAACCTTCACAGCAGCAAAGATAGGCGTTCACTGGGAGAATATGTTTCCAAAGTTTAATCCGAAGTTGAGTGTGCCGGCCAGCGACTTCTGATTTACCTCGCTAAAATACTGCTCGCTGCCGGGAGGGCTGTCGAAATTCCGGTAGCCGATGTCTCCGGAAATAAATACATCAAGCGTAAATCCTCCGGCATTATTCCGCTGCATCACCCGGTAGCCCAATACAATGCCGTATTGAATGCGCTGCTCGGATGAACTGAAGGTAACTACCGTACCCGATACCTCCTGATTGATAAAATGACCGATGTTGGCAAACCGGATTTCGTGCCCGAAATACCACATGCCGGCCTTAATGGGGTTATAGAATTTCTGCCGGACGGCCATGGTGTATCCCCGCTCAAACAACTTATTCGGAGCAATGTCTTTATCAGCGGAAAAGAATGGATCGCGTATGCCCACAAACTCAAATTCATGCCCCAGCCTTTCCTGCGAATAAAATTCAACTGCAAGCGGAAAACGTCCGCCAAACATAAACATGGGGTTTCCCCCGATAATAACACCATGGAACTCATTGGTGCGTTCATCGAAATAGGTAAAGCGGTTAGCCTTGACGGCTGAAGTTTTGCGCTTGCTCATCGATACAATTTCGGCAGCAAGTTTCTTCTGATCGTAAAACGGTTTATAGTATCCGGTAAGCGTTCCGTCTGGTTCATAGATTTCCCACGTTCCCACGCGGAGGTCATCGTTCAGTTCGCCTTTTGTTTGAAGAGCACCGTTAGGGTAATAGCCGCGGTAAACACCCTTGCCGTTTTCATACTTGCATTCACCTTCCTTCTTTCCGTCTTCATAAAAAAATTTCCATAGGCCTTCGCGCTTGTTTTCGCGAATCATGCCCGTAACCTTTAGTTTACCGCTCGGGTAAAATTCACGGTATTCGCCCTGGCCATCGGCATAGGTTACCTCGCTGATTTTCTTACCGTCCTGGGACAGGGAACTCCAGTACCCGTTTTTCTGACCACCAATATATTCACCGGAGGTA
>CAYNIH010000144.1:0-6739 GCA_964397115.1 uncultured Roseivirgaceae bacterium
TTTAAACCTTCGCAGGTTTTATATCCAGTTATATAATAAAGCCGATGATCAAAATAATCAGACCGCCAATCATCAGCTGATAATTTTTCCGGGTAAAGGGTAATTTATGCTCCATAAATTAATTCAGTATAGTTCATCAAGTGACATGCGCAGGTACTTCCTGATGGATGCCTGAGTACTCAGAACGGAAATCAGTACACCAAGCATAATCAAACTTCCCATTAGCATCAGTAACAGAGGGAGGTTTTGAAGTTCCCTGAGGTCTTCAATTTTTCTGTTGGCAGTTTCGATAAGCCCTGCCAGGGCACCGGAAGCAATCAGGCCTCCGGCCAGTCCGTAACTGGCGGCCCGCAGGAGAAAGGGCCTTTGAATAAACCAGTTTTTTGCACCCACCAACTGCATGCTGCGGATGAGGAAACGCTGGGAAAATAATGCAAGCCGGATGGTATTGTTAATAAGCAGTATAACGACAACCATTAAAATGGCAATCAGGGTAACCAGCACCAGGCTTATCCGGCTTACGTTTTTGTTAATGGCGGTTACCAGTTCTTCTACATAGTAAACCTGAAAAACTCCACCCATGCTTTCAAGCTCCTTTTTTATTTTCGCCAGCCCTTCGGTGGTGTGGTAAGCCGGGTCAACGGTAATCAGAAAGGCTTCGTGCAGCGGGTTTTCGCCAAGAAATTTCATAAAATCTTCACCGGTTTCAGCAATAAACTTACGGGCGGCTTCATCCTTTGAAATAAACTGCACAGGTGGAGCGGATGAAGTGGTTTTGAGCAGGTAGGGAAGGGTTTGGAGTTTCTTTTCAATTTGAGTACGCTGGCTTTCGGTAAGGCCGTTCTTGAGGTAAACCTGTACCCGCACATTTTCGCGAACGAGTTTTTCCAGTTGGCGGGAGTAGATCATCAGTATGCCAAATAATCCGGTAACAAAGAGGGCAAGGGTTATGCTGATAATAACACCTGCCAGGGGGAAACGGCCGAGTTTTTTCTTGCCCGTACTTTTCTGCATCGGGTAAAGTTAGGATTAAATTTCAGAAACTGAGAACCGAATCAAGAATAGCATGACAAGGATTTGAGAAGGGATGGTATTAAATGAAAACCCCCACGGGTGACGCGGGGGTTTTTGCTACTTAATGTCCTCGGTATTGTTGAAGTTTGCTAAGCAGCGCTTTGTCTTTAATGGGTACCAGTTGCGTGGGTGCTGATTTATCGGTATCCAGCAAATAATAAAGACTGTTGTAGTACAGAACAACGGTACGCTGGTTACCTGCAATAAACTCGAGTATTTCGTACAGGTGGTCTTCAAACGAACCAAAAAGTACCAGCTTGTTGTCCTTAAACATGTAATGGAAATTGTATTTACGGATACTCTTCTCAATTTCAACTTCAATGGAAGAGGTAACGAAGGCGCGCGAAATAATATCCAATTGAGCGTGTTCCTTGTCTGTTTGCAGATGATCGGCTTCGGTTTCGGGATTGTACACTTCCAATTTAGGTTGAGCTACCGGAGCTGTTTCTTTCTTAATGGTATTGTCCGGCACTTTTGAAGTGTTCTTGCCGTCCAACCCTGAAGGAGTATTGCTCTCCTCACTAATTACTGGTTCTTTTGGCGAATTGGCTGTTACGTTTTGCTCCGTTGTTTCCGCAGGGGTTGGGGTTTGTTTAGTTTGTGGTTCGTTAAAGTAAAAATACACGGCAGTTGAAACGACACCTACCACGGCAAGGGTGGAGATAACTTTAACTGCAACGGAGGTGGTTCCAACATTAACCGGAGGAACAGGAACGTTATTCAACATGGCTTTCAGTTCGGCAATACGAGCCTTCCGGATGCCTTCAATAAGTTCCTGTTGAAATTTTAGTTCCTGCTGCAGTTCTGGATTGCCCTGAAGTTGTTGTTCAAAGGCTGTCTTTTCCTGCCCGGATAACCGGTTGGCCAGGTAGTCATCCAATAGTTTTATTTCGTTTTCTGAGGCCATGTTTTAATCTAAAAAATCCAACTCAGAATACTGAGCTTTAATTAATTCATCTAATTTTTGTTTGCACTTATACTTCTTTGTTTTTGCGGTGTCGGTATTGGCAAATCCAAGTTTGTCGGCAATTTCCTGCATCGACATCTCTTCAAAGTAGTAGTACATCAACACTTTTTTGCAGGTTTCGCCTAACTGATCAATACACCGGGCAATGATTTTGTTCCGCTCTTCGCTTTCGGTATCAATGGTAACGGGCTGATCCTTTTCTTCATTGGAAAGGCGTTTCTTTCTGTCCAGCTCTTTTCGCCAAAGGTTTTGGCAAATGCTGTAAATAAACGTGCTCATTTTGGAGGTGAGCACCAACTTACCCGAAACGGCTTTTTGCCAGAAAACCACCAGAGCTTCTTGGTAGATATCCCTGGCTTCCTCCTCAGTCCCGCTGTTGGTAATGACCATTTTGGTCATCATCCGGTAGTATTTTTTGTATAAGAACTCCAGAGCCCGTTCATCACCTTTGCAGATGCGCTCGAAAATCTCCTTTTCGTCCATTGCAGAGCTCGACCTGAATACCATCCTGTATTAATTAGGTAACCGTAAACGCGGATTAATGTACTATATTATCGTTAAAATGTTGCATGGCTGGTTCAATCGGCTTTTACCCGGATTTGGGTTCGCCAAAACGGTCCCCAATACCCCCTTAGTGTTAGCGTATTTCCTTCAAGCCATAATTTGCACCGGTAAACTTTGCCGTTTTCCTGATCCAGAATTGTTCCGTCTTTGTATTCGTTGCCGGATTTTATAAGGTCTTTCATTATTTCCATTCCAATAATCTTCTTTTTATACCGCTCATCTCCCGAATCGCATTTGGTACATACCGGATCGGGGTCTTCTCCGGGTTGTGGAAAGGTTTGGATAATCTGCCCGTAAACCTTTCCCTTTCGCTCATATATCTCCACAACCGATTTCGCTTCGGCTGTTGCATCATCAATGGTTTTCCATTTGCCGAAAACGGATTGAGCAGAAACTTCTGCACCGAGCACTAACATGAAGACAAGCTTTATCATGTTGAAAATTAACAAAAAAAAACCCGACCGGTAAGCCGGGTTTTTTTATTGAAAACTGTTGTTTATTTTAATTCCTGGTCTCTGTCGGATTTATACTGATTACTTCCATTTTTGGCTTGCTTTCTTCGGTTTTTGCCTCAGAAGTCTTGCCCGCGGGAGCCAGCAGGGGGGCGATAACCAGGGCCACAACCGACATAAGTTTTAACAGGATGTTAAGCGAGGGGCCAGAAGTATCTTTGAAAGGGTCGCCAACGGTATCGCCAACCACGGCTGCTTTGTGCGGATCAGACTTTTTATAATACCTCTGGCCGTTTATTTCGACCCCTTCTTCAAAACTCTTTTTGGCATTGTCCCAAGCTCCACCGGCATTAGACTGGAAAATGGCCATTAAAACTCCTGAAACGGTAACTCCTGCCAACATTCCACCCAGTGCTTCAACACCAAAGCCCGGAAGGAAAGCAATTAACACTGGGGCAATAACGGCCATCAGGCCCGGAACGACCATCTGGCGGATGGCTGCCTGTGTAGAGATGGCCACACATTTGCCGTACTCGGCTTTGCCATCGGCATCGTTAAAGGTTTTTTGGTCTTCGGCTGACCACTCTTCCTTACTCTTATCGCCATTTCGTTTCATCACATCAAGGGCAGCCTTCAATGCCGGTATGGTGGTGAACTGCCGCCTTACTTCCTCGATCATCGACATGGCGGCACGCCCAACCGCACCCATGGCCAGTGCAGAAAACACAAACGGAAGCATGCCCCCGATAAACAAGCCGGCCATCACGTTGGCCTTGGATACGTCAATTGAACTTAGCTTGGCCGTAGTCATAAACGCTCCGAAGAGTGCCAGAGCAGTTAACGCAGCCGAGGCAATAGCAAAGCCTTTGCCGATGGCGGCTGTGGTGTTACCCACGGCATCCAGTTTATCGGTGCGCGAGCGCACTTCTTTTGGTAATTCCGACATCTCGGCAATACCCCCGGCATTGTCTGAAATCGGTCCGTAGGCATCTACGGCAAGCTGAATACCGAGGTTTGAAAGCATCCCGACAGCGGCAATGGCAATTCCGTATAATCCGCCAAAGTAAAACGCTCCAATGATGGATAAGGCAATGATGATAATGGGCAGGGCGGTGGACATCATGCCAACACCTAAGCCGGCAATAATATTGGTTGCTGCACCCGTTGAAGATTGCCGCACAATAGAGAGCACAGGCGTCTTCCCCATACCGGTATAATATTCTGTAATCAATCCAACCAGCAGGCCGGCAATGAGGCCGATGACGGTGGCCCAGAAAACACCCATGGCGGTCATTGTTCTGACGATGGCATTTCCTTCGCTATCGGTGTAAAGCGGGTCGGTAAAATTCCATTCGGCCGGAAGCATATAGGTAATGATAAAATAAGAGGCGGCAATCATCACTCCGGACGAAACAAATTCGCCTGTGTTCAATGCTTTTTGAGGGTTGCCTCCTTCTTTAACGCGCACGAAAAATGTGCCGATAAACGACATAACAATACCTACCCCTGCTAACACGAGGGGCAGCAGTACGGCCGAAAGGCCGTTGAAGTTATCAACAAAGCCGGGAACCATAAAGGCAGCACCAAGCACCATGGTGCCCACGATTGAGCCAACATATGATTCGAACAGATCGGCCCCCATACCGGCCACATCACCAACGTTATCGCCTACGTTATCGGCAATTGTAGCGGGGTTCAGTGGGTGATCTTCGGGAATGCCGGCTTCAACTTTTCCAACCAGGTCGGCACCCACATCAGCCGCTTTAGTGTATATGCCACCTCCAACACGGGCAAACAGCGCAATCGAAGAAGCACCGAAAGAAAATCCTGTGATAATGGTAATTACCTTGTTAAGGTTGGCCTGTGAATCAACACCAAAAATGTTTGAATAAATAATAAATAATGTGCTCAAACCGAGAACGCCAAGACCTACAACCCCCATACCCATTACAGAACCTCCAGCGAATGCAACTTCAAGGGCACGGCCGAGGCTTGTACGGGCAGCATGGGTTGTTCTTACATTGGCTTTGGTGGCCACGCGCATGCCGATGAAACCGGCAAGTGCTGAGCAAAATGCTCCAAGAATAAATGAACCAGCCACCAGTGGGGAGGACGTTTCTGAATTGGCGGAAAGGCCAAGCAAAATGGCCACGCACACTACAAATACAGCTAAAATTTTATACTCGGCTTTTAAGAAGGCCATGGCGCCTTCCGCAATGTGCCCGGCAATTTTTTTCATTTTATCGGTACCGGGTTCTTGTTTATTCACCCAGGCACTCTTCCATAATACAAAGATGATCCCCAGCACTCCAAATGCCGGTAAATAGTAATGCAGATTTTCCATGGTAAGGTTTACAGGTTAGTAAGTAATAATTAATCCCATCGGGTATATCCGGTAGGACCCTAAAAAAACTGCGCAAAGATAGAATAACCGGCCTATTCGGCAAAAATTGCGAGAGGTTCGAAATCAGGGTGTTCGCTGGAAATTGTTCTTCAGAACAGCCCACAATTTTTCTTTCCCTGACTGGTTCATGCTGCCAAGCGAGTCGGCTAGAACAACCTGTGCTTTCCCGTTTGTGGTGAGTACATAGGGTTCAGTTACCTCTGTTACCGGCACACCGAAACTGATGATATGCCGTGAGTTAAAGATGGAAAGTTCTTTGAAGGTAGTTTGGTTTGCCGTCTGGATAGTAACTTCGGATAGTGAGTACCGGATGGCCTCAACTATTTTAGTAAGAAGTAATTTCTCTTCTTCCTGCAACTTTTCCCATGGTTCGCTGATAAGGATAAGTAAGTTGTGGCGGATAGCATAGATGTCCTCGGTAAAGACTTCCTGACCAATCGGGTTAATCATTCCTTTATATCAAAAATTGATTTAAGTTCATGAGCATCGTGGGGTTTCATCCGGCCGGCTAGGATAAGGCGCAACTGCCTTCTTCGCAGTGCACCATTGTAAAATTCTTTCTCTTCTTCCGTTTCGGGTTCGATCTCCGGAACATCAATCGGTCGGCCGCTTTGATCAACGGCTACGAACGTAAAGTAGGCGCTGTTGCTTTCTGTTTTTTTACCCGAAGGGATGTCTTCGGCTTCCACGTCAATCCGTACCTCCATGGAGGAGTTGAACGATCGGGTAACTTTTGCTTTGAGGGTTACCACATTGCCGAGTAATATAGGATGCCTGAACGATATGTTGTCAACCGAAGCAGTTACCACTATCCGGTTGGAGTGTTTCTGGGCGGCAATGGCTGATACAATATCCATCCAGTGCATGAGTCTTCCGCCCATTAAGTTGTTGAGTGTATTGGTATCGTTGGGGAGTACCAGTTCGGTCATGCTTACAAATGATTCGCGCGGGTACTTTTTCTTTCTGGGCATAAGCAATCGTTATTAGTTGATCCAGCCTTTTTCGCCTAACAGCGGCACAAAACTAAAGTAATCAAATTCTTCTTTGACAAGCTGTCCGTTCTTTTTCCTGATTCGCACCATGCGTTGTTTTTCCCGGTCGCCCACCGGTATTACCAGAATTCCGTTTTCAGCAAGTTGATCGGTTAATGCCTTAGGAACCACGGGTGCTCCGGCAGTTACCAGTATTTTATCGAAAGGTGCTTTGGCGGGTAATCCTTTCGAACCATCGCCAAAATAAAAATAAGGCTTATAGCCCATGCGGGGCAAAAACGTACGG
>CAYNIH010000145.1:0-6739 GCA_964397115.1 uncultured Roseivirgaceae bacterium
CCACATAGGTTAATCCATAGGTACCCGGGGTAGTTGAAGCCTGCACCGTTGGGGTTTGAATGGTGGCATTATCTAATATGCCGGTTGACCCACCCCAGGTATGACTGGAAATTGATCCGAATCCGGTGGTCGGATTACCATTCAGGGTAATCGTGGATCCCTCACAAACATTGGCCGGATCAGGTGTAATATTTACCGCGGGTCGAGCCCTTACGTTGACCGCAAGTGTACGGGAAGCACTAGGGCACCGAGAGCCGTCAACTGTAGTTGCTGGGGGTGAAACATACCGTTGAACTACCGATATATTGCCAGATCCTACCGCTGCCGCACTGGTAATGGTAAGGGATTGGGTTCCTTGCCCTGAACTGATTGTGCCCACAGCAGCGGGAACCGTCCATAAAAACTCAGTGGTCAACTGAAAATTACCCGTGACCGCATCGGTAATGGTTACATTCCCGGGAGGGGCGGGCAACGTATAAACATAAGTAGATGATGGACAAAGGTTTGTCGGGCCGGTGATAACCGGTGGCTGCGATAAATCAGGCCTTCGGGTAATGGTAACTTCAGTAGGGTTGCTAACACATCCATTGGCGGCCGTTGCCGTAACCCAGAAATGCCTTCGCTGTCCGGTGGGAGCCTGAGCATTTGAAGGGGTGAACGAATTACCGGTTGTAATTACGTTGGTTCCGGCAAGGGCATCAGCAAGGCTACCATACCACCGGTAGGTTAGTCCACCAATAACCGGGTTTACGCTGATGGTGCGGCTCTGACTATTACAGATATCCACATTCGGAACGGTTGGCGGATTGGGTTTTGTAATAATGGTAATGGTGTAGTTGCGGGTTACCGGCACCGCATTGGCAAAATAATTATTGACATCAGGAATGGTTGGTGCCTGAGACTGGTAACTGGCGGACCCGCGGAAGTTAAAGACGTTGTCACCGCCACCTTGCGGAGGGTTTAAGCCATTCCCGTCAAAAACATTCCGGTCGAAGTTATTACACGTATTCCATGTTCTCATGGTTACCGTAAACACCTGCCCGGCCACGGCCGTTGCCGGCATCTGAATGTTATCGGTAATGTGCACCGGACCCAAAGTAGGTGCGGCCTGGTAAACAACGCGCCCCCATACGGGTAACTGAGCAGGTGTGTAGGATACTCCGTTAATAATCACGTTGCCGGTAATTGTAGAAGTGGTTCCATAAACAAACTGGACCCAACGTGCCTGGTCGTTGGGCTGCGGGTTTTCCAGCGGAGGCGTACAGTTAAAGTCGGTGTTATCGATTAAGCGAATGGGGTTGGTATCCCCTTGGCAAACATTTACGTTTTCTCCGCTTTCTACTCCGGTGCTAGAAGGATCGTGGTTAATATCATGCGTGCCTAGTTGAGTGTTATCCTCGCGGTCCCACACGGTAAACTTTTGGGTTTGAGAACCTAAGGCCAAACAACTAGTTACCGTTCCCAGGCCAGTTCCAGAGTAAGTCCCAATACCCCAAGTAGAAACAAGGGTGTACGTACACCTTTCACCGGCAGTGGTAGATGCAGTACTCGTACCACCGGTTGTTGGGTAATTGTAGATGTGGTTCCTTACAACACGCCACAGCTGCTTTGACATGTTGGTTTCATTAGTATTCTGAAGTGTAGGAACCAATGTTTCAACTAAACCATCAGCCCAGTTAATGATAACTCGCGGGGGAAGGTCAGGCAACCTATAATTTATTCCAGTGTACTCCACCTGCCAGTCTAGCGACCTAGGCGAGCACAACCCACCCGGGTTAAGGATAATGTTACCCGGTATGGGCACGCCAACCCCATCCGCTTTATTACAATTAGCATTGAAAACCAATACCGGGTTAGGGCCTACATCATGTAAAGGACTGGGGCCGGCACATGACCATGGTTGATAGATTACCGGGGCCCCCATATTACCTGCATTGTCTCGGGGTGTAACCCGCACTCCAATGTGTTTACCTTCATCAGCCAAAGCTAATGAATAGGTAGACGAAGTAGCACCGGAAATATTAACCGGATTCGTGCCGCAATTATCGTCATACCGTATCCATTGAAAAGTTGTTCCTGTCTCAGGATTTGTACCACTATAAGTATAGGTTACTGTAAGTACATGGTTTCGCTTCATTACTCCTGTCATCCCCACACTGCTTGCCACAGGGGGAATCTGCGCCATTGACGAAGAAAAAACTATTAGAAATAACGCTAGAAAAAAACTGGCCTTAACTGACATTTGCGTTAGCAATAAATTCCGTTAAAATACTCAACCTAATGATTTCAGCCAAACGTGCAGACATGCAGGTAATAATCAGCCTTTATATACAGTACGGGTTTACCGAGTAACCACAAGGGGCTCAGGCATTCGACAAGGGTTAGTTTATTCCCGGTATTCCGCTACCTTTGTGTCCCGTAACAACCACTCATGTCCACCGCCAAATACATTTTCGTTACGGGAGGAGTAACTTCAAGCCTCGGAAAGGGCATCATCTCCGCATCCTTAGGTAAGCTGCTGCAAGCCAGGGGCTTTAATGTCACCATCCAAAAGTTCGACCCTTATATTAATATAGACCCCGGCACGCTCAACCCCTACGAACACGGAGAGTGCTACGTGACCAACGATGGGGCAGAAACCGACCTCGACCTGGGCCACTACGAGCGCTTTCTGAACGTGCCTACCAGCCAGGCCAACAACATTACCACCGGCCGCATCTATAATAATGTTATCACCAAGGAGCGCCAGGGCGAATACCTCGGCAAGACCGTTCAGGTAATCCCGCACATTACCGATGAAATCAAGCGCAACATCTTCCTGCTGGGCGAAAGCGGCCAGTACGATGTCATCATCACCGAAATTGGCGGGTCGGTAGGCGATATTGAATCATTGCCATTCATTGAAGCCGTGCGCCAGGTTAAATGGGACATCGGCTCCAACAATGCGCTGGTCATCCACCTTACGCTTATCCCCTACCTGAAAGCTGCCGGTGAACTGAAGACCAAGCCTACCCAACATTCGGTAAAGGAATTGCTCTCCTCCGGAGTGCAACCCGATATATTGGTGTGCCGCACCGAGCGGCCCCTTCCGCTGGAAATCCGTAAAAAACTTGCCCTGTTCTGCAACGTCCATCTTAACTCAGTTATTGAAGCCATTGATGCCGACACGATTTACGATGTGCCCATCCTGATGCGTAAGGAAAAGCTGGATGAGCGGGTGCTGGCCAAACTAAAAATGACTTCCAAATCGGAGCCCGACCTGGAGCAGTGGAAAGATTTTCTCGGCAAACTTAAAAACCCGATAGAAGAAGTAACCATCGGGTTGGTAGGTAAATACGTTACCCTGCCCGATGCATACAAATCCATCACGGAGGCATTTGTCCATGCCGGTGCACAAAACGACTGCCGGGTAAACGTGAAATGGATCTCTTCCGAAGAGTTGGATAAAGAAAATACCCATGCTATCCTGAAGGGGCTTCACGGTGTTTTGGTGGCACCCGGTTTTGGTGAGCGTGGCATGGAGGGAAAAATTGAAGCGATCCGTCACGTGCGCGAAAACAAAATCCCCTTCTTCGGCATCTGTCTGGGTATGCAATGCGCAGTTGTTGAATTTGCCCGCCATGTGCTGGGGTTGGAGGCCAGCTCTACCGAGTTGAACCCAAAAACCAAGAACCCCGTAATTGACTTGATGGAGGAGCAGAAAAAGATTACCGCCAAAGGGGGCACAATGCGACTGGGGGCTTATGCCTGCAAACTGAAAAAAGGAAGCAAGGCCGCATCGATTTACGGTGAGACCACCGTTAAGGAGCGCCACCGGCACCGCTATGAGTTCAACAACAAATACCTTGAGCAGATGGAAGCCGCAGGGCTAAAGGCTGTTGGCATTAATCCTGAGCTTAACCTGGTAGAAGTGGTGGAGTTGAAAGATCATCCCTGGTTTATTGGCGTGCAATACCACCCCGAACTGCGCAGCACGGTGATGAACCCACACCCGCTTTTTGTTAAGTTTGTGGCTGCGTCTATTGAATATAAAAAATCAATTCTTTAACCCTGGATTAGTTTTACGATGGATCGAAATCAGGCTATCGGCCTTACCCTTATTGCTGTTGTGTTGCTTGGCTACTTTATCTGGTTTGCCCCCCGGCCTGAACCGATAACCGAGGAGGCGCAAAAATCGCCTCCGGCTACTGTTGATTCAACCCAGTTGCTGATACAACAACCTGCAACACCCGATAGTGCTGTGGTGTCAGCTTTTGGCAACCTGTCTGCATTTCTCTCCGGTGAAGAACAACTCATCCCCGTTGAAACCAACGACCTGAAACTGAGTTTCTCAACGAAAGGGGGAATAATCAGGGAACTTGAATTAAAAAATTACAAAACCTATCGAGGCAAACCGCTTAAACTGGTGGATCCGTTATCCACCACCTTTCAACTCATTGCCAACCGGAACGGTGGCGATCTTAACTTGTATGCACTTCACTACCAGGTAACCCAAAACAAATTAGCCGATACCACGCTGCTCACCTTTACTGTAAAGCTGGATGAAAGCCGGTACGTTGAACACCGCTATGCCATCCCGGCCAGCGGGTATAAAATCGGTTACTCCATAAAAACCGCAGGTTTGGATAACGAACTTTCGGATCACCTTACTTTTCAGTGGAACAGTTTTCTCCGCCTGCTGGAGCGCGACCTGGCCGACAGCCGGATTAATACCACCATCACCTACCATTACAACGGCAGCATGGATGAACTGGCCCCTCGCTCTACCTCCACCGAAAGTGAGACCTTCTCGGGCAATGTGCAATGGATAACGATGAAACAAAAATTTTTCCTCAGCTCCATCATTTCTTCCAAAGGCTTTCCAGGCGGTGAAATTGAAACAGCCGTTAACGAAGCCGATACCTCGGTGGTGAAGCGCGCCCGCGTTCGGATGTTCATTCCCCTTGCCGATCTTGCCGGAAAAGGCGCTTCCTATGCGTTCTATTTCGGGCCGAACGATTATCAGGCCATCGGAAAAATTGCTCCCGACTTTGCCAAAAACGTGTACCTGGGCTGGCCTCCCGTTTATTGGATTAACAAGTTCGTCATCTTCCCGGTGTTTCACTTCCTCACCAAATTCATCAAAAACTATGGGTTGATTATTGTTATCCTCGTCATCCTGCTTCGCATTGTACTGCTACCGCTCTCCTACAAATCGTACCTGAGCATGGCCAAGATGAAAGTACTGAAGCCCGAACTGGACGAAATCAAAGACAAGTTTGGTGACGACATGACGAAAATACAACAGGAGCAACTTAAACTTTATCAGCAGGCTGGAGTGAACCCGATAAGCGGCTGCGTTCCCATTCTGCTGCAGATGCCCATCCTGTTTGCCATGTTTTACCTGTTCCCGAACAGTATAGAATTGCGCCAGCAATCCTTTTTGTGGGCCGATGATTTATCCACCTATGATTCAGTGCTCAACCTCCCGTTCACCATTCCGCTATATGGAAATCACGTCAGCCTGTTTACACTGCTAATGACCATTTCCACGCTGGTAATTACCTGGCAAAACAACCAGGTATCGTCAGTAACCGGACCGATGAAATCCATGTCGTACATCATGCCGGTGGTGTTTCTGTTTGTCCTCAATTCCTTTCCGGCTGGGCTAAGCTTTTACTACTTCATGTCGAACATCATCACCTTTGGGCAACAAGCCATCATCAGGCGGTTTGTGGATGAAGACAAAATCAAGCGCATCATGGACGAGCACAGGCGCACACTGGCTGCCGGTGGCGGCAAGAAGTCGAAGTTCATGGCCAAACTTGAAGAGGCAATGAAAGCCAGCGAAGAAGCCCGCAAGAAATCGGAAGAGCAACGCAAAGCAAAAAAGAAGTAAACATTGCGCTGTGCATGGATTGTGGAAAAATACGTTCCACAACGTTCCACGCCCCATGTACCTTCCTCTATATTTGCAGTCCGGGTAAAAGCCGGAATCATTTTTTAACCTTACACTGAACGGATGGGGAAAATTATTGCCATTGCTAACCAAAAAGGAGGAGTTGGAAAAACCACTACCGCCATCAACCTGGCGGCCAGCCTGGCCGTACTGGAACATAAAACCCTGCTGGTAGATGCTGACCCTCAGGCAAATTCTACTTCCGGCCTGGGCATTAACCCCAAAGAAGTAGAAAGCGGCATTTACGAGTGTATGATTGACGGAGTCAATCCACACGAAGCCGTTATCCATAATGCGACCCTTACGTTTTTACATGTGCTGCCTTCGCATATTGATTTGGTAGGCGCAGAGGTGGAAATGGTGAGCATTGAACGCAGGGAAGAAAAAATGCGCGATGCGCTTCAAAAAATCAAAAACGATTACGAGTTTATTGTTATTGACTGCTCTCCCTCACTTGGCCTGATTACCATCAATGCCCTGACGGCTGCCGATTCGGTGATTATACCCGTACAATGCGAATACTTTGCCCTCGAAGGACTGGGAAAATTGCTGAATACCATCAAAATCATTCAAACCCGCCTCAATCCGAAGTTGGAAATTGAAGGAATATTGCTTACGTTATACGACTCCCGCACCAGCCTGGGCAACCAGGTGGTTGAGGAGGTGCGCACGCACTTTAAAAAAATGGCGTTCCATACCATTATCCCGCGAAATGTAAAACTGAGCGAATCGCCCAGCTTTGGTATTCCGGTAATCGTTCATGATGCCGAAAGCAAGGGCGCCATCAGCTACCTGAACCTG
>CAYNIH010000146.1:0-6736 GCA_964397115.1 uncultured Roseivirgaceae bacterium
TCATCAGCCAATTAAAGGCTTTTTCATCGTCCAGTTCAATTGAAGCGGGTACGGTAAGCGGGTTATAGGTTCCGATTTTTTCGATAAAGCGACCATCGCGTGGCGCCCTGGCATCGGCAATGACAACATCAAAGCGAGCCAGTTTTTTGCGGCCCCTGCGGGCCAACCTGATTTTTACTGCCATTTTTTACTTGTTTTGTGGATCTCGTCCGGTTGTAATTAAGGGCTGCAAATATAGGCCTTTTTTCAGTTTTGCCAATTCATCAGATTAAAGCAATTACGGCAAATACACAAATTAAATATTTGTTTAAGCGATTTTTCAATTTTTAATTACTATGACGGTTCAATACCTTTGGTACCCCATCCAAATCCTTGAACTATGGATAAATACTCTTACCTCTCAAATGCTGATGTAGGCTACCTTGACAAGCTGTACCAACATTACAAAGCCGATCCCACTTCGGTGGATATTACCTGGCAAAGGTTTTTTGAAGGGTATGAGTTTTCAGTGCAGCGTTTTGGTGAAAACGGTGGTGTAGCAGCCGGTACGGATACCCAATCGATAAAAGAAACTCAAGTGCGTAACCTGATTTTCGCGTACCGTTCGTTTGCCCACCTGGCCTCCAAAACAAATCCGGTGCGCGAGCGGAGAAATCACAATGTGCATTTTGATCTGAAGTTTTTCGGATTGTCGGATTCGGACCTGGACACGGAGTTCGATGTTGCGGCTGAAATTGGCATGCCGCGCACTACCCTTCGGAACATTGTTGAGAAACTGAAGAAAGTTTATCTCGGCACCATCGGGTTTGAATACAATTATATTCGTAACGATGACATCCGCCAGTGGTTTTTTGCCAAGTGTGAAACGGAATATTACCACTACAACCCTGACCTGGAAGAAAAAAAACGAATACTCGGCAAACTCAATGAGGCTGTTGTGTTTGAAAATTTCCTTCACACCAAGTTTTTGGGACAAAAACGGTTTTCACTGGAAGGTGGTGAGAATACTATCCCGGGATTGCAAGCCATTATCAATAAGGCCGCAGAACTGGATGTGAAAGAAGTCGTAATCGGAATGGCCCATCGCGGAAGATTAAATGTATTGGCCAATATTCTGGGAAAGACCTACGAACAAATCTTTACCGAATTTGAGGGTCAGGTAAATCCCGATGCTACCATGGGCGATGGGGATGTGAAATACCACCTCGGCTATGCCAGCCGGATTGATACGCCTTCGGGTAAAAAGATTTATGTGAAGCTAACCCCCAACCCTTCACACCTTGAGGCAGTTGACCCGCTGGTGGTGGGTTATACCCGCGGACAGATCGATGACGAATACCACGGCAACCTGAAAGAGGCGATGGCCATCCTCATCCATGGTGATGCCGCCATTGCCGGACAAGGTATTGTTTATGAAGTTGTACAAATGTCAGGCTTGCCAGGCTATACCACCGGTGGCACCATTCACTTTGTTATCAATAACCAGGTTGGTTTTACTACGGATTATGATGATGCCCGCACGGCCATCTACTGCACCGATGTAGCCAAGATTATTGACGCTCCCGTACTGCATGTTAATGGTGATGATGCCGAGGCAGTTACGTTTGCAGCAAATCTGGCGGTAGAATACAGGCAGAAATTCGGGAAGGACATTTTCATTGATATGCTTTGCTACCGCAGGCATGGACACAACGAAAGCGATGAACCCAAGTTTACACAGCCCAAACTGTACAGCCTCATAGCCAAGCATCCAAACCCTCGAGAAGTGTATGTAAAAAAACTTGCCGGCAGTGGAGTAGATGCGGCTGCACTTGCTGACGAGATGGATAAAAACTTCCGCAACCAGTTGCAGGATCGGCTCAATGAGGTGAAACAAAAATCGTTGCCCTATAAATTCCAGGAGCGCGAAGAAGAGTGGCAAACCCTGCGTAAAGCCGTTGCCGAAGATTTTGATAAGTCACCGGACACATCCATTACCCAGGCTGTGGTGGATAAAGTAGGGAAAGCCCTCACCACAATACCCGATGGGTTTAAGCCATAAAGCAAATTGAAAAACTGCTGAAGGACAGAAAAGATGCCTTTTTTGAATCGAAAGCGTTGGGCTGGGCAGAGGCTGAATTACTGGCATTCGGTTCATTACTTCTTGAGAAATACATTGTCCGCATGTCGGGCCAGGATGTCAAGCGGGGTACTTTTTCCCATCGTCACGCTTACTTCTGGGATGTCAATACCAACGAATCGTATTGCGGGTTAAACCACATCAGTGCTGATCAGGCCAAGTTGCACATGTACAATTCGTTGCTGTCGGAGTTTGGTGTAATGGGATTTGAGTACGGTTATGCATTGGCTACTCCGCACGCCTTGGTTATTTGGGAAGCCCAGTTTGGCGATTTTGTAAACGGGGCGCAGGTAATTATTGATCAATTCATTACCAGTGCCGAGTCGAAATGGCAGCGGCAGAACGGTTTGGTATTGCTTTTACCCCATGGCTATGAAGGCCAGGGTCCGGAGCACTCCAGTGCGCGCCCCGAGCGGTTTCTTCAACAGGCCGCTGAATTAAATATGGTCGTGGCCAACATGACCACCGCGGCCAACTACTTCCACCTGCTGCGCAGGCAGGTTCAGTGGGAGTTCCGTAAACCCTGTGTGGTCTTTTCGCCCAAGTCGTTGCTTCGTCATCCGGGGGTGGTGTCACCGGTAAAGGAGTTTACTTCCGGTTCTTTCGTAGAAGTGCTTGATGATCCGAACGCATCGGCTAAAGAGGTTAAACGGGTTGTGCTGTGTACGGGCAAGTTGTTTTTTGAATTGCAGGAAGTTCAGCAAAAAAAGAAAATCAAAGACACTGCGCTTGTACGGCTTGAGCAACTCTATCCGTTCCCGAAGCACCAGCTTCAAACCGTATTAAAGAAATACAAAAACGCAGAGTTGATTTGGGCGCAGGAAGAACCCTACAACATGGGCTACTGGGCGTTCATCCAGCGGTTTATGCCCGATGAAAAGTGGAAAGTGGTTGCACGGAAATCGAGTGCTTCGCCCGCCACAGGTTACTCCAAATTGCACAAAACCGAACAAGAGAAGATTATTAACCAGGCGTTTGAAATCTAAATCCTCATTCAATAACTCAAACATTACATTATGGCTATTCAGGTAAAAGTGCCCACCGTAGGGGAATCCATCACCGAAGTAACGGTTGCCAACTGGATTAAAAAAGATGGCGATGTGGTTCAGATGGATGAAGTTATTGCCGAACTGGAATCCGACAAAGCAACCTTTGAACTAACCGCTCCGGCAGCCGGGGTGCTTCGAGTAAAAAAACAACAAGGTGAAGCGGTTCCGATTGGGGAATTGATTTGTGAGATTGAGGAAACCTCCGGTAAATCTGTTGCCAACACCAGCAAACCGGTACCCCAGCTTGCGGCAACTGCTCCAAAAGCTACCGGTGCAATTAAAGAAATGAAAGTCCCCTCGGTGGGTGAGTCCATCACGGAGGTTACCATTTCGGCCTGGCTTAAAAAAGATGGCGACTTTGTTCAATTGGATGAGGTAATTGCCGAAGTGGAATCTGACAAGGCAACTTTTGAGCTGCCTGCCGAAGCAAGCGGTGTATTGCGTATTGTGGCTAAAGAAAAAGAAACACTCCCCATCGGTGGCTTGATTTGTAAAATTGAGGTGATGGAAGGAGTACCCGCTGGGGCAACCACTCCGGCTGCTGCGCCAGCGGCAACACCTGCTTCATCTTCCGATAAATCGTATGCGGCCGGTCATCCTTCGCCTGCTGCCGGAAAAATTCTGGATGAAAAAGGGATACCGGTAAGTCAGGTTGACGGAACGGGCGTGGGCGGCCGCATTACCAAAGAAGATGCCCTGAAGGCCCAGCCCACGGCAAAGTCCGAGTCGTCCAAACAAGCAGCACCGGCAACTCCTCCGGTTATTGCCGGCAGTGGTTCGCGCAACCAGCGCAGGGAAAAAATGACTTCGCTGCGCAAAACCATTGCACGAAGGCTGGTGGCAGTTAAAAATGAAACGGCCATGCTCACCACCTTTAACGAGGTGGACATGAAACCGATTATGGATATGCGGGCTAAGTACAAGGATAAATTCAAGGAGAAGTACGGGGTAGGCCTTGGCTTCATGTCGTTCTTTACCAAGGCGGTGTGCCAGGCATTGAAAGAGTGGCCCGCAGTAAATGCACAGATTGACGGAGATGAAATTGTTTACCACGACTATTGCGATATTTCCATTGCGGTGTCCACCCCACGGGGCTTGGTGGTGCCGGTAATCCGCAATGCCGAGTCGCTTACCTTCGATCAGATTGAGGCAGAAATTGCGCGCCTTGCCGCGCGCGGCCGTGACGGAAAGCTTTCCATCGAAGAAATGACTGGAGGCACGTTTTCCATTACCAACGGAGGCGTGTTTGGCTCCATGCTATCCACTCCTATCATTAATCCGCCCCAGTCGGCTATTTTAGGGATGCACAACATTGTGGAGCGGCCCGTGGTGAAAAACGGCCAGGTGGTGGTAACCCCGGTAATGTACGTGGCGCTGTCGTACGACCACCGGATTATTGACGGGCGCGAATCGGTGAGTTTTCTGGTTCGGGTGAAAGAGATGCTCGAAGATCCGGGAAGGTTGATTTTAGGAGTATAGCAGAACAATGTAATCCATAATTCTTTAATGATGAGTTCTTTTCAATATCAGGTAATCGTTATCGGCTCTGGCCCCGGTGGGTATGTAGCCGCTATCCGCTGTGCACAACTCGGCTTTAAAACCGCCATCATCGAAAAATATCCCACCCTGGGAGGAACCTGTCTCAACGTTGGCTGTATTCCTTCCAAAGCCCTGCTCGACTCGTCCGAACATTTTTATAATGCCAGCCACACGTTTGCCGAACACGGCATTGAGTTATCCGAACCCAAAGCCAATCTTGCCCAGATGATCAAACGCAAGGCGGGGGTTGTCAAAGCAAACGTGGATGGTATCGCATTCCTGATGAAGAAAAACAAAATTGATGTACACACCGGTGTAGGGTCGTTCATTGATAAGCACACCATTCGGGTTACGTCAGGCGATAGAAAAGAAAAAACCATTACCGGTGAAAAAATTATCATCGCCACCGGCTCCAAACCAACACCGCTGCCCTTTGCACCTTTCGACAAGAAGCGAATTATCTCCAGCACCGAAGCGCTGGAGTTAAAAGAAATACCCAAGCACCTCATCGTGATTGGCGGAGGCGTGATTGGCATGGAACTCGGTTCGGTATATGCCCGCATCGGTGCGAAAATTACGGTAGTCGAATTTCTGGATAACCTCATTCCCACCATGGATGGATCGCTGGGTAAAGAACTTCAGAAGGTCGCTAAGAAACTGGGTATGGACGTTTACCTCGGGCATAAAGTAACCGCGGTTGAAAACAAGGGAAAAGAAGTGGTGGTAAAGGCAGAGGATAAAGGTGGAAAGCAACTTGAACTTAATGGCGATTATTGTTTGGTGAGCATAGGAAGAAGACCGTACACTGAAGGATTAGGGTTAGATAAAGTGGGTATTGAAACTGAGCGTGGCCAGATACCGGTAGATGAACACCTGCGAACCAGGGTAGAAAACATTTATGCCATAGGCGATGTGGTGCGTGGCGCAATGCTGGCCCACAAGGCCGAAGAAGAAGGCATACTTGTAGCCGAACAACTGGCCGGGCAAAAGCCGCACATCAACTACAACCTCATTCCCGGAGTAGTATACACCTGGCCGGAAGTAGCCAGTGTTGGCCATACCGAAGAACAATTGAAGCAAAGCGGCAGAGCGTATAAAGTTGGTAATTTTCCATATAAAGCATTGGGCCGCGCACGCGCTTCAATGGATACCGATGGCTTTGTAAAAGTGCTGGCCGATAAAAACACCGATGAGGTATTAGGTGTGCACATTATCGGTGCGCGTGCTGCCGACATGATTGCTGCCGGAGTGGTAGCCATGGAGTACCGCGCTTCGGCCGAGGACATTTCCCGTATGTCGCACGCCCATCCCACGTACATGGAGGCCTTTAAAGAAGCCTGCCTGGCCGCCACAGCTAACCGGCCAATTCATTTATAAACTATTAACTCAGGGCAAAGTAACCGGAGCAAGTACAATGAATATATTTTCCAGGTTGTCAGTGAAAAACTGGTCGCGGTACAGCCGGCAATATGCTGATGAGCATGACCTGTATTTCCGGTATAAACGGGTAATCCTGCTTTCGCAATTTACCCTGTTCGGTTCGGTTGCAGCGTTTTTACACAGCCTTGAAGACCTGGCAGATGGACTATTTCTTATGCCGGCAATGGATATGCTGCTGGCAATAGTCATTTTTGCTATTTACCTGATCAACGAGCGGGGGCATCATAAAACTGCCCGCATCGTGATGTTGTCGTTTTTGAATGCCTTCTTCTTCGTGTATTGCAGTATTACTCCGCGCGAGTTAGGCATATACTTCTATTATTTTTCATGGATCGGACTGGCATCGGTTATCTTCGATGCCGAGGAGAACACCCTTCGCAACCTTTTTATTGGCATATCCATTGCACTCATCCTGTTGCTTTTTATCACGGATTTTAAACCATTTGGCCAGGTTGAACTGGCCCATCAGGAGGCCTCCCGTTCATTCCTGACGAACCTGATTACCAGTATTGTGGTGCTGGTATTTTTTGTTGTGCAAATGACCAAAATGAATGATGCTTCAGAACGAAAATTGACTCAGTTGGCAGGT
>CAYNIH010000147.1:0-6697 GCA_964397115.1 uncultured Roseivirgaceae bacterium
TTCAACTCCATTTCATACACCGTGTTGAGCGCAGCGAGGTTTTTGGTTACCTTTTGCACCTGCGAATGGTATTCACCGGCATCCTTGGAAGCGTTTGCCATTGAGCCTACTGCTTCGATGGCGGTTTTATACGATGCATTCATATCGGCCAATGCTTTGGAGGCTGTTTTCACATTTGTAGCGTATTCATTGGTAGCTACTGCCGCATTGGATAAGTTGTTCATTTGCTTTGCCGAATCAGCAAGATTGGTTAACCCTTTACCCAGGTTATCCAGCAGGTTTTGATCTACCTTAGCTGTTTTTAACATTTCATCAATTTTAAGGAGAGGCGATTCAGCCGAATGCCCGGGTTTGCGAACGGTAGGCGAGGTTACCGCAGGCTCGTAGTCTTCAGCCAGTTCCGGATAAACTTTTGTCCAGTCGGTTTCTTTAGCCGGTGGTTCAAACGCACTTAAAAAGAAGATGGCCGCTTCGGTTAGCAGACCAACCATCAGCATCTGATCGGCCCCGGTAAGGTGCAGGATTTTAAAAAGTGCACCAACAATTACCACTGCTGCACCAATACCATAAACTTTTGGCATGATGGTTTTAAAGAGTAGCTCAGCAAATCCGCCTTTTTTCTTGCTCATTGTAGTATGGGTTTAAGTTGTTTGTCTTTATTGATGTGGATTTAAAGATAAGGAGAGTTTTAAATTGTTAAAATTCCCTACCCGATGAGCGGCCCAGGTGCGTCAGTGCACACCGGAATCCGATATAAGCACGGGTAGAGTCTTTAAATTCATAAGTCCTTGTTCCGGTTTCCAGGTAGTAGGCCACGTCTTTCCACGAACCTCCGCGAACCACCTTTTTAGGGGCAATCTTGGCATTGTACCGGGAGTCTTCCGGATTGGTGCGGGGATCAATAAACTGGGGGTTTAAGTCCCAAACAGTAGGAACAGAGGCCGGGTTAAAATCATCCAGGCACCACTCGCTTACGTTGCCGGCCATGTCGTACAGACCGTAGTCGTTAGGGAAATAAGCCATAACCGGTGAGGTGTAGGCAAAGCCGTCATCATAAAAGTTACCGCGTCCCGGTTTGAAGTTGGCCAGCATACATCCTTTGGAGTTACGGATGTACGGGTTACCCCAGGGGTATTTTGCCATATCGCGTCCGCCACGGGCGGCATACTCCCATTCTGCTTCGGAAGGGAGACGGAAACTGGGCATCGGAAATTCACCCACGCTTTTGCGGTAATCATTCCAATAGGCTGTCCGCCAATTGCTGAAGAAAACAGCAGCATCCCAGTTAATGCCCACTACCGGGTAATCGTCATACCCAGGGTGCCAGTAATAATAGTCTTGTATAGGGTCGCCCATGTGGTGAGCAAAATCGCGTACCCACACGGTGGTATCGGGGTAATACTTTTGCCTGAATGTTTCCTGATCAACTGTTTCAAAACCTTCGATGCTCCCGTTTTCTACCAGGTGATAGTTGGTAAACTGCCGGTATTCGTTATTGGTTATCTCGGTGTCGTCCATAAAAAACGATCCGATCGTAACCTGTTTGTTGTAGTTGATTTGTGTAGAGGCCGGATCTTCGTCAGCCTGCCCCATGTGAAAGGTACCTGCCGGAATGGGCACCATACCAAAGGGTCTGGTCATTACCCAACCTTGTCTTCCGGCAACGCCCACCAGTTCACCTCCATCCCCGCCTTTTCCGCCTCCAAGGCCAAGCAGGCCACAGGCACTGGCCGCGAAGGCCAAAAGAATTATCGCATAGTTTGATGAAACCGCTTTGTTCATAGTGCTAATTCAGTTTGCATTTTTGAGTTTCGAAAATACCGCTTATCGTCTTATTTTTTGAAACAATTGATTACCAAATTCAATAAAATCCGCATAAAACCAAAATAATTTACCGGTTAATGCCTGTATCGGGGGGTTCTGACTACCTTTTTTCCGACACCCACACTTACGGGCAATTGATAGGTTAGCATAAACTCGTGCGAAAAGTTCTCCTTAGCCGCCCTGTCCTTTACCACAAAATCTATTGAATAGCCCAAACGCAATGACTTGTCTTTTAAAAAGCTGTACCCAAGCAACAGGTTAGCAGCTTCACCTGATCGGAACGCAAGCCCGCCCCACATCGTATTTCGCAAAGTGGCTAATACGGCCAGGTCCATAGAAAATTCGTTGAAGTCGGTTTTTATCAGGACAGAAGGGTTAATCTGGAGGTCGAAATTCACATCATAGAAATACCCACCGGTAATGTTCATGTGATTTTCCAAGGCGTTGCGCTGGCTAACTCCAAAATCAAATTCTGATTTCAGAAGGTGATTCATCCCAACGGCAGCATAATATTTTTCGGTCCGGTACATCAAGCCAACGCCAAGGTCGGGCCGTACCTGTGACTCCCGTCCGGTACGGGGCACATAGGTACCGGATATCGGATCGTAAACAGTTAGCAAAGGATCATTGGGCTGAATGGCCCGGTACTTATCGAAATCCAGCGTTTGGGAGTACATCCCCAATTTAATTCCGAAACTCAATTTATTTTCTTTAATCCCCAGGTGATAAGCATACATGGCTTGAATTTCAAGATTGTTTTGAGGGCCAAGTTTATCGTTTAACACATAGGCTCCGAAACCACTTTTAAGTTTATAGATAGGTGAGTTAAAGGTTAAAACCTGACTGGTGGGTGCGTTGCCATCGCCAAATGACGATTCATAACCCAGCCACTGGCTCCGGTGAATGATGGTGGCCTCGGTTACTCCATCTACCCCTGCAGCAGCCGGACTAAGGTAGAGGGTATTGAACATATATTGAGTAAACTGAGCATCTTGCTGGGCAACGGCTGTACCCGCAGCGAGCAGCAGAAGGCAAAAAGTGGTATAACGACCTTTCTTAGGCATGATGCACAAAAATGCAGGATTTAAAGTAAATGCTTTTTCGGCATACTTTCAACGGTGATGCAATTAAAGTGTAATAAAAAACACGACTTTGTAAAATCCAATGAATGAAGGGGTTATTTGGAACCGTTAACCTGCTTGATATATAACTCGATGGCCCCGGTCATTGAGGGTGCATTGGGAAGGGGGGCCTCAATATCGAGGATTAGCCCGGCATCCTGAACAGCCTTGGCCGTTGCAGGACCAAACGCAGCGATGCGCGTATTATTTTGTTTAAAATCCGGGAAGTTGGCAAAGAGGGAGGAAATCCCTGAGGGGCTAAAAAAGGCCAGGACATCATAATACACTTCTTTCAGGTCCGACAGGTCGCTGGCCACGGTTTGGTACATTATCGCTTCGGTGAACTCGAACCCGTTTTCGCGAAGGAAATCCGGGATATCGTTTTTGCGGATATCCGAGCAGGGAAACAAGTACTTTTCGTTTTTGTGTTTCTTGAGAATTTCGAGCAGGTCCTGCGCTGTTTTCAGGCCGGTAAAAATTTTGCGCTTCCGGATAACAATATATTTCTGAAGGTAGTTGGAGGTCTGATCGGAAATACAGAAGTACTTCATGTCGGCCGGCATTTCCAGTTTCAGTTCATTGCAGATGTGAAAGAAGTGATCAACAGCATGGCGGCTTGTAAAAATGATTGCCGTGTGGCTGAGGATATCAATCTTTTGTTTCCGGAATTCTTTAACAGGTACAGGCTCTACCTGAATAAACGGCCTGAAGTCTATTTTCAGATTAAATTTTTCGGCCAGCTTAAAATATGGTGAGTTGGGATCTGTGGGGGCCTCTTGCGTAACCAGAATGCTTTTTACTTTTCGCATCCTGTCGTTCACTTTTTCGCTCATATCAACACGTAACAGGGTCACCTACTTAAAAACCTTGATTAGGATGAGGGAGTGTATTATTTCAGTGGCACAAATGTACAAAAATAAATGAATCGCAGAGTGAGGCACCTTGTACAGCAATTTTAAAAACAACCACACCATCCAAACCAGCATCAGGTAATGTATTGCGCTTATCATGGTTGGAATGTTAAGAAAATGTGAACCGGTGCTAAAGGACTGCAAAGCCGTACCCATTAGCAGGATACCAAAAACAAACAGGACAAACCGGATAAAGCTAACGAAATGAAAACCTGCCAAATACCGGATATTAAAAAGCGATGAGAAAACAAAAATGATCACTCCTTTATACAGTAATAACAGGAGTGTTGCCATGCTGGTTATCGCCCACCGGTTCATCCAGGCTGAGATACGCATCGGTTGCCCTGTAGCCTGATTTACCTCCAGTGGCATATTCACAACTACTGCTGCCACCAGCAATCCGGCAAAGATGTAAACAAGTACATTGGTTGTGTTGCCGATGCGGTTAAACATCGGGTGATCGTCACTTTCCCGCAACGAGAAAAATGAAGACAGTGAAAAACAATCGGACACCAGTTTGGGGTTATACCGAAATAGGATTAGCCAATACACCATCAACATCACTAAAACGGCAATAAAAAAATTGTGCAAGCCATCATCCTGCAGCGGAATAATCTCATCCGAATGAATTACCGGCACCTGCGTTTCGGATATAACCTGGGTTATCAAATCGGGTTTAATTGCAGGCCACTGATGAACCGCCATCATTAACTTGCCGGTGCCCGTTAGCCGGGATACACTGTCCATCTCCAACCGTGCACCGGTAACCTCTGCCAGCAGCAGTTTACCCTCTAAAAAAATTGAAAATTCGCTTGTGCTGCGCAACACCAGGTAATCGCCACGGTAACGTGCCGGTTGAACGGTAAAATAAATTGTTGTGACAGCGCTACCATTGTATGGAATAAATCTGTTTTCGGTATGAACCAGCCATTCGGTTTTCAGGTCTTTTTTAATTAGCCAGTTAACCTGACCCGCTGCAGTCAGCGATAGAATAAAAAAAATGATCAGGCTGATGCCACCAGGTGTTTTCAATGGGCCGCTATTTGGCACTAAAATAAACAACACCTCATAAACCTGTACTTTTGCATACCGAATTACCATGGCGGGTATTTACCTACACATTCCTTTTTGCCGGCAGGCATGCCACTACTGTGATTTTCATTTTTCAACCAACCGCGCAATTGAGCCTGACATCATCACGGCCATGGAGAAGGAAATGGAATGGCGCAACGATTACCTCGGCAGCGAACAGGTTAACACTATTTACCTGGGTGGCGGCACGCCTTCTCTGCTTTCTGCCCGCTCCCTCGAACGGCTTCTCAGTAAACTGAATGCGCTGTTTCCTGTTGCACCCTTAGCTGAAATTACCCTTGAGGCTAACCCCGATGATCTTACGGATGAAAAACTTTTGCACTTCCGACAACTTGGCATCAACCGGCTGAGCATCGGTATTCAAACCTTCGATGATGCCTTACTTCACTACTTAAACCGGGTGCATAACCGTGCGCAGGCCATTACAGGCTATGAGCGTGCGCGAGTCTCCGGCTTTTCAAACATCAGCCTTGACCTCATTTACGCAATCCCCGGGCAAACCCTTACCGGCTGGGCAACCGACCTTGAGCAGGCACTTACCTTGAATCCTGAACACATTTCGGCATACTGCCTAACCATTGAAGAGCGAACTGCCTTTGGCCACTGGATGAAAACCGGCAGGATGCAACCCGTGCCCGATGAACAGGCCGCAGAGTACCTGCGTGTACTGATGGACACGTTAACCAGCAGTGGGTATGAGCATTACGAAATTTCAAATTTTGCCAGGCCAGGCTATCAGTCACAACACAACAGCAACTACTGGAAAAACGAAAACTATCTTGGTATCGGTCCGGGGGCGCATTCCTACAACGGCATCAGCCGGCAGGCAAACCTGGCTAACAATTACCGGTATGTTAGAACTATTTTTGCCGGAGAGGTACCGGCACAGGTTGAACAATTAACCCGTGAAGAAAAAGTAAACGAATACATCCTCACGTCACTTCGTACAGCATGGGGACTGGATACCCGATACCTTAAGCAAGCATTTAATGTTGATTTAATAAAAAAGTACCCGGACCTAATAACACAACTTACCACCAACGGCTTTGTAGAAGTTGCGGATGGGGTGATCAGGCTTACCTCGTCAGGAAAACTTTTTGCCGATAAGATTGCAGCCGATTTGTTTGAACTATAAATCGTGGGCTTTCGCAAAAACAACCGGGCATTATATCCCCTCAAATAACTTTTGTAATTTACCGAGCGGCTATGTCAAAAACTTCGGAAGAAAAGCGGGTTTACATGCTCCTGAAGAGCGTGATTTTTCATTATCACGGACTGGATGATGCAGAGCGGGCCGACCTGGAAAAAACTGCCCATGAACTGGATGCCCAAGAAGAATACAAATGGGCCAGCGAGTTTGTGGCGCAGGATTACCTCACCGCGTTTGACCGTGCCCGCGATTTCCTTAACCACACCATAGCCGATTACCCGAGGGGAAAACGGGTAGAACTAATTAACATGGTATGGCAGGCCAACAACCTGAAAGGTTACGTTACGGAAATGGAGGCAACCGCCATGCTAAAGCTGGCTAAAGACTGGAACGTGCAGAAAGAGTTAATTGAGTTGGTGCTGAAATAAATTACTACAAACTCATCATCTCCTTAAACTTGGCCGCTTGCCTGCGGCTTACTTCCACCTTATCTCCGCCTTTCAGCTTCACCATCAGTCCGCCATTAAACCAGGGCTCAATGCCTTCTACCCAACTCAGGTTAATAATATGCTTGCGGCTGGCCCGGAAAAATGCCCGGT
>CAYNIH010000148.1:0-6689 GCA_964397115.1 uncultured Roseivirgaceae bacterium
GATGGTAATGACCATGAAGAGCGCAAACAGCGGAATAACGTATAACGGAGTGGCCCGGAAGGTTTCAAAATCTGTTATGAAGTGGGTGAATTCGCTGATGATGTAGCCGATGGTCCACCCGGCAATAACGCTGTAATAACTCAATACGAAAAAACTCACACACAATGCTAAAAAGGCGCCCATGATTAACCAAAATTTATTGGCGCCCGTATCGCGAAATGCGCCCACCGTATTTTTTCCGGTAAACCGGCCGAGGGCTATTTCATTGTAAATAAGAGGGAGGCCGATAAGCAATACGCACAAAATGTAAACGAATACAAACGCTCCGCCTCCGTTCTGTCCGGTTACATACGGAAACCGCCAGATGTTACCCAGCCCAACTGCTGAGCCGGCTGCTGCCATAATGAACCCAAACGTTGAGCCCCACTGACCACGGTTTACTGACATAAGTTAACTGGTTTTTAAATGGTTGTTAAGCGGGCGTGAAGATTGGAAAATAATTGATTAAGTCAAACCGGAGTTTTATTTGGGTTTACCGGCTTGTTCATTGAGTTGTTTTTTTACAACCTGAAGGCCTTCTTCGAAGGAATGGGGTAAATACCCCAAATCATGCTTTGCTTTTTCAATCGAAAAGCCGGTAATCAGTGGCCTGCGGGCCGGTTGTATGAATGCTTCTGAGGTGGTTGGGGTGATAAGGGTTTTATCAAGACCGAAAAAACCGGCTGTGCGCAAGGCAATGTCGTAAGGTGTTAAAAAATCTTTTCCTGAGATGTGGTAAATGCCGGTAGCCTCATTTTTGGCCGCCAGGTAACATCC
Source organism: uncultured Roseivirgaceae bacterium (assembly GCA_964397115.1). Classification (GTDB taxonomy): domain Bacteria; phylum Bacteroidota; class Bacteroidia; order Cytophagales; family Cyclobacteriaceae; genus UBA2336. The sequence continues at coordinate 817 of CAYNIH010000148.1, forward strand.
GGTAGCCAGATCTTCTGCCAGCGTGGGCGTGCGCCACTGGTCGTTCACCACGCGGATGGGCGTGCCGGCTTCTAGGCTTTTTTTTACCCAAAGCACAATGTTGGGCCGGTTAACTCCGGTGGCCACCCCATAAACCAGCACCGTTCGGACGATGCACCAGGATGCGGAGTGACGTTGAATCAGTTGTTCCGCCTGCCATTTGCTCCATCCGTAATGGTTAACCGGTGCGGGTATATCGTGCTCGGTTAACATTGCTTTCGATCCATCAAAGATGAAATCCGTTGAAAGCTGAATGAGGCGTGCACCGGCCTGGTTGCAGGCATCAATTAAGTACTGTACAGCTGTAGTGTTTGCGAGCGTGCAGGCTTCTTTATTTTCTTCGCACCAGTCAACATGGGTTGCAGCAGCCGTATGGATAACCACATCCGGTTTGGTTTGGGTAATTACCCGGTTAACCTGATCGGGGATGGTTATATCGAGTGGACGAAACGGAGTATTTTCGGGTAACACAATGGCGGCAGCACGTGCGGTGGCCACAACGTGCAGAGAATGATCGCTGTTCAGTTTGTTAATCAATTTCTGACCAAGCAGACCGTTACAGCCGGTTACCAAAATTTTCATGCTGTTGCCCGATGGGCGTTCTATTTGCTTGCCGGATACTTGTATCCGTACTGCTTTTCAATTTTCGACTTGGACATTTCTTCAACGGTTACCATCATGCGCACATCGGTAACCGGGCGGTCGCCAGGGCCTTTTTCAACCGCGGCAATTTTGTCAATCACTTCCAGCCCGCTGATTACCTTGCCGAACACGGTGTACTCGCCATCGAGGTGGGGGGCGCCTCCCACTGTTTTATATACTTGTTTTTGCTGCTCACTGAATGTAAAAGGGCTATAGGTTTTCTTTGCCTTTGCAATGAGCGTATCGGCATGTTCAAAAAATGAGTTTAGCCATTCGCCATCGCCAGCGGTTTGCTTTTGAATGACCACGTCTTTGAGTAAAGCGTATTCGGGCATAAATAATACTTCGCGGAGCGTCATGTTCTTACGCTGGTATTGGATGCTCTGCTCCAGTTGGGCGAGTTCTTCATCGGTATGGCGCTTGCCCTGTACAATGTAAAACTGGCTGCCGCTGCTTGCCTTGGTGGGATTCACGTTGTCGCCCATGCGGGCTGCGGAAAGCACACCTCTTTCGTGAAAAAACTGAGGCCTGAACTCCGCTTCAACGGTGTAGCCGGGGCCACCATTGCCCAGGTACTGACCGGGTACCGATTTTTTTGAGTTCGGATCGCCACCCTGAATCATGAAGTCCTGAATCACCCGGTGGAACAACAAACTGTCGTAAAATTTTTCTTTTACCAGCTTGATAAAGTTTTGTTTGTGTTTGGGTGTTTCATCATACAGGATGGCCACCATGTTGCCGTAATCGGTTTTAATGGTGATTACATAGTCGGTTGATTTTTGTTGTGCACAGCCAGTCATCATGATAAGCAGGGTAAAAATGGGTAATAGAAGCCGGTTCATAGGGTTGTATGCATTAGCGCGCAAAAATAGGAATTTTTTAAACCAGGCTTGTCTAACGGCCCTTCATGGTTTCTGAAAGCTGGAGCGATAAATCGAGGAAGATCATTTTGGCACTGCCATTTCGTTCAAGCTGGTAGGTGGCGTCATTAATAAGTTTTACCGACCGTTCAATTTTTTTTAAGTCCATTACTTCGGTAAACTTTCGTATCCGGTTCAGTTCTGCTTCCTGGATGCGGTGAAGGGTATAGGCCCCTGCTTTTTCGATCAGGGTTTCGCGCATCATGGCCAGGCTGTACTGCATAAGGTTTTTTTGGTTAAGCCGGTCCGATTCATGGTAAGCTTCGGCCAGGGTAAGCAGGCCTGCGTGGTTATTCCGGTAGCACGCCACCATCCAATCGAAAAAAAACTGGGTGTAGGAATCTTCCTCCTTGTCGAGCAGGCGCAGGGCAAGGGCAAGGTCTCCTTCGGCAAGTTGGGCAATGCGTTCGGCACGGTGGCGGTCAACGCCCTGCCGAACCAGGTAATCAATCACTTCGTTATCGCTCAGCAAGGGTAGGGTGGTTAGTTGCGTACGCGACAGGATGGTGGGCAGCAGTTTGTCGCTGGCCGGGGTTGCTAAAATAAAATAGGTGTGCGGAGGAGGCTCTTCCAGTATCTTCAAGATGCTGTTGGCAGCCGCGGGATGCATCAGTTCGGGATGCCAGATGATGATTACCTTATAGTTGCTTTCGAAGGGTTTAAGCGAGAGCGCTTTAATCAGTTCACGGCTTTCTTCTGTGGCAATGATCGGCTGTTTGTCTTCACCGCCATAAAAGGCCGTCCAGTCATCCAATGTGGCAAACGGTTGTTCAAGCAGAAAACTTCTCCACAATTTGCGTAGTTCGGCTTTCAGGGTTTCATCATCACCCGATCCTTTTATTTCGCGCGACCGCTTCATGTTTCCCACCGGGAACACAAAGTGCGTGTCGGGGTGAATGTATTTGAGGCTTTTTGAACAAGCCGAACAGGTTCCGCAGGCATCCTCAGTCCTTGACTCGCAATGCAGGTAGGTGGCATAGGCCAGCGCCACAGGCAAAACCAGCGCTCCCGGCTGGCCGGCAAACAGTTGGGCGTGCGCTATGTGGCCGTTACCTACGCTGGTAACCAGCAGGTTTTTGGTGTGGCGAAGTCCGGGTATAGCGTTAAAGGTCATTTTTTCTCCCAGATGCGGTTACCTGCGGTGTCGTTAAAAACGGTTTGCAGAATAGACCGGTCAAGTTCATCGAGCACCTGGCCTCTGCGGGCCATCACTTTCTCGGCAGTTTCAAATGCCCTGGTGAGTTGAAAGGTTGTGAAACCGCTGGCGCCACCCCACGCGAATGACGGAATAAAATTGCGCGGAAAGCCATCGCCAAAAATATTGGCCGAAACACCCACCACCGTGCCGGTGTTAAACATGGTGTTGATGCCGCACTTGCTGTGGTCGCCCATCATCAGTCCGCAAAACTGCAGGCCGGTATTTACAAACCCGCCTTTGGCGTAACTCCACAGTTTCACGTTTTCGTAATTGTTCTTCAGGTTGGACGTATTGGTATCGGCTCCCAGGTTACACCATTCGCCAATTACCGAGTTGCCCAAAAAGCCATCGTGCGCCTTGTTGCTGTATCCGAAGATGACGGAGTTACTGATTTCGCCCCCCACTTTACAATGTGGTCCGATGATGGTATCGCCCCGCATCTTTGCGCCCATATTCACATGCGAACCCTCGCCCAGAGCGAAAGGTCCTTTGATCAACGCACCTTCTTGTATCACCGAGTTCCTTCCTAAATAAATGGGTCCGTCTTCGGCATTTAAAACGGCAGCGCGAATGCGCACACCGCTTTCTGCAAAAATCTGACTTTCATTGTAAACGCGGGTGTGCGGGTCGGTAATGGGCTCACTTTTCCTTCCGGTAGTAATCAGGATGAAATCCTGTTTAAGTTCGGCAGCGGCATATTGAAAAATTTTCCAGGGCTGATCGATTACCGTTAGTGCCGGTTCATACTGAGTGAACCGGATGTCGTGCAGCGGGGCGAGCGAAGGTTGCCTTGAGCGAAAGGCTACGATGAGGTCGTTCTTTTTTAATCCCTCGCCAATTTTCAGCCGGCTTACCGTTTCAAAAAGTAATAAGTCGGGGCAAACGGCCCCATTGATAAGCAGGTTATCGTTAGCCGGAACAAGGAGATATTTTTTTGAAAGGTAGGGTTGTGTAAGGAAGGATGCCCTGGCAGCGAACAACTGCTCCCATTTTTCGGCAAGGGTTAAAATACCTACCCTGATTGCTGCCACCGGCCGGGTAAACGTAAAGGGCAGGAGATTTATGCGAATGGTGGCATCATCGAACAAGATCAGGTTCATGGGGTAAATATAGGCTTCCTAAGAATTAAATCGTTTTGTACTGCCTATTCGGGCAATAAAAAACCCTGACGGGAACCGCCAGGGTTTAGGCATATAAAGAAGAAGTAATTAAGATTTCTTTTGGTACTTTTTCTGGAATTTCTCCACCCGGCCGGCTGTATCCACAAACAATTTTTTGCCGGTAAAGAAGGGGTGTGAAGCTGAACTTACTTCAACTTTTATCAGCGGGTACTCCTTGCCGTCTTCCCACTTGATTTTTTCTTTCGATTTGAGGGTTGACCGGGTTAAAAACTTGTAATCGCTGGCCGTATCGTAAAATACCACTTCCTGATAGTCCGGGTGAATGTCCTTTTTCATCGCTTTTCGTGTCGTTTTCTTTTAAAAGGGACTGCAAAGATAACCGTTGGACAAGGAAATTCAAGCCGCTTGACCTGCTTTTTTGGGACAACCGTTTAAGCTGTGTATTTTGCCCAAATTCCTTGCGGTTTTAATGACTATACGGCTACTTTTTGCTTTCCTTTTGCCAATTTCGGCTGTTGCCCAAAGCAGCTACGCCCCCTTAAACGAGGCCTACTACCACGGCATTGACCGTTACGAAATCCGTTCCGGACGGTTACTGCCCCCGGTATTTACCACCGTAAAGCCCTATAAACGGTCGGCCATTGCCGCATTTGTCACTGCGGTTGACTCCCTGCAAGGCTTTACATCAAGGGCAGATGTTTTTAACCGTGATTTTTACAATAACGACAATTGGGAATTTGCGCGCCCCGAAACCAATACCAGCCGCAAGCCCATGTTGAAACATTTTTATAAAAAACGTTCGGATTTTTTTTATTTGGATGAACCCGACTTCGACCTGCACGTTAACCCCGTACTTTATGTTGGAGCAGGCAAGGACTCCCGTACGGCCGACATGCTGTTTGTGAATACCCGCGGGGTGGAAGTGCGCGGCATGATCGATAAAAAGGTCGGCTTTTACAGCTACCTCACCGATAACCAAGCAAGGCTGCCCGCTTATGTTTCCGCTTATGTTGCCGACACGCTGAATGACCATCCGGTAATTCCGCATGAAGGTTTCTGGAAGACTTTTAAAGAAAACCAGGGGTATGATTTTTTACAGGCAAGGGGTTACATCACGTTCGAAGCAACGCGGCACATCAACCTTCAGTTTGGTCACGACCGGTTTTTTATCGGTAACGGATACCGCTCGCTTATCTTTTCTGATTTCCCACCCCCCGCCTGGTTCATAAAGGGAAACCTTACCGTGTGGAAACTGAATTATTTTTTCAGCACCTTTCAGATGACGGGCGATGTTCGAGGGGATGTAAACGGGTTGAAATCGGTAAGTGGCGGCTATCCCCAAAAATTTACTGCCCTTCATCACCTCAGCATCAACCTGGGTAAGAAAGTTAACTTGGGCATTTTTGAATCCGTTGTTTTCAGTGCGGATGACTCAACGGGTTCCAGTCGTTTTCGATTAGACTACCTTAACCCGGTTATTTTTTACCGCGCCATTGAACAACAAAACGGCAGCAGCGATAATGTGCTTCTTGGATTGGATTTCAAATGGAATGTTTTCCGGGGCGTTCAACTGTATGGCCAGTTTGTGCTGGATGAATTTGTGCTGGAGAGAATAAAGGAGGGCAACGGCTGGTGGGCCAATAAGTTTGGCGTGCAGGCGGGTGCAAAGTACATTAACGCCTTTGGCATTGACAACCTGGATGTTCAGGTTGAAGGCAATCTGGTACGGCCTTACACGTATTCGCACAATACCCTGTATGGCGACTACTCCCATTATCGGCAGTCACTGGGTCATCCGCTCGGTGCAAATTTTACCGAAGTAGCCGGTATTATCAGGTATCAGCCATTGCCGCAAGTTACCCTTGCCGGCAAACTGGTGCTGACCACAACCGGGCGCGATTCAACCGGCCTCAATTTCGGTGGGGACATCCTGAAAGATAATTCTACCCGCAA
>CAYNIH010000149.1:0-6662 GCA_964397115.1 uncultured Roseivirgaceae bacterium
AGCCTGCGGCTCGGTACTTCAGGCCGGTGAGAAGGGTGGCGTATTTGCCCAAACGGCATTTTTCGGAATGGGCGTGGCATTGGCCTATGCCATGTTGCAGAAAGTTTTTCATGTGATAGCCGAAACGCCTTCTTATGTTACAAGCCAGCTTAACAAGTTCTGGCCATCGGCTGCTACACGAGGGGAAATCACACCCGAATACCTTGGCGTTGGGTACATTATCGGCCCAAAAATCTCGGGTGTGTTGGTGGCAGGGTCGGTGCTGGCCTGGTGGGGATTAAACCCTTTGCTGGCTACACTCGTACCGGCAGATACCATCGCCTTGCAATTGGTTAAGCTCGGTTACCTTGCCGATACCAGTAAACCCGGTGGACCGGGGGGATGGGATCCGGAAAGTCATACGTTTGCCAGCTATGCCGATGCCATTTACCGTGCTTATATCCGCCAAATTGGTGCGGGCGCGGTTGCGGCAGGAGGGTTTATTACACTGATGAAAACCCTGCCGACCATTGCCAGTTCCTTTAAGGAAAGCATTGCATCGTTAAAAGAAAAAGGAACGGCAGGGGTGTTGCGCACAGAACGAGACCTATCGTTTAAGTTGGTGATTTTTGGAAGCATTATTCTCATTGGCGTGCTAACGATTTTACCGAACATACCCGGAGACGGACTCTTGCAAAAGTTGCTGATTGGCATATTAATTATTGTATTCGGATTTTTCTTTGTAACGGTGGCCAGCCGCATTGTAGGCCTGGTAGGGTCCAGTAACAGTCCAATCTCTGGAATGACCATTGCTACCCTGATGGGCACCTGCCTGATCTTTACCGCGGTGGGGTGGAGTGGAAAATTTTATGAGCCACTTGCTCTGGTGGTTGGCGGAATGATTTGTATCGCAGCCGCTAATGCCGGTGCAACTTCGCAGGATCTAAAGACAGGATTTATTGTTGGAGCAACCCCGCGCTATCAACAACTTGCCCTCTTTATCGGAGCCATCGTTTCATCCATTGCTATTGGTATTGTGGTAAAAGTGCTCGACACACCAACAGCCGATATGGTGGCACAGGGTTACACGCATGCCATTGGTACGGATAAGTTTTCGGCTCCGCAGGCGACCCTTATGGCCACACTCGCACGCGGTATTCTTTCATTCAATCTCGACTGGCAATTTGTAATGGTGGGAGTATTTATTGCGGTGATGATTGAACTGTGTGGAGTGAAAGCGCTGGCTTTTGCTATTGGACTGTACCTGCCACTGGCCACCACATTACCTATTTTTATCGGTGGGGCCATTAAAGGCTTAACCGATTGGCAACTAGAGAAAGAACACGCTCCGAAGACTGATGATGAACTGGGTCGCGGTAGTTTGTTTGCCACCGGACTAATAGCCGGAGGGGCGTTAGCCGGTGTTATCGTGGCACTTCTTTCGGTAAATGAAAATATTTTCAACGCCTTGCAGCACGTTAATGCAGAACATGGACTGAGTTTGTTGCTGGGCCATGGCGGCTATAACCTGCTGGGGGTTACGTTCTTTGCCGCGATGGCATTTGGATTGTACAAAATAGGGATGAAAAACAACAACTAATACCTGGCCGGAACAACAAAAATGCCTCTGATATTTCCAGGCATTTATTGATGGTTTAGTTGTTAATGCGAAACGTCAATGATCTCTTTTAATGAGTTCAGCGCATCGGTTTCCGAATCATCAATTTTACCGTCTGCATTAATAATTTCGTACAGGTCGGTGTAAATGTGGTATTTCACCGGGAATTTAACTTCTGAAAAGTGCCTGAAGGTATCGCGGAACAGGGTGTGCAGTTGTTTTTTGTTGAAATCGAGGTAGAGGGCCATCGTTTCTTTCAACTTATGGTCATGATCCGATTCATTGGGAAACAGTTTTTTCATTTTTTCTTTCACCACTTTTACTTCGGATTCATGAAATTCCCCGTCAGCATGGGCCATGTGCACGTATAAAAATAACACGAAATCGGCAAACGTCTTGTGGATAACCATGGATGGTAAAGTTACGGCTTACAAGTTACACACCAAATCATATCTCTCAAAACAGAAAAGCCCCGCAGGCGCGGGGCTTTTCAATTATCTGAAGCAAGGCAGATTACATCATTCCGCCCATGCCTCCGCCTCCGGGCATGGCAGGAGCTTCTTTCTCTTCAGGAATTTCTGAAACAACCGCCTCGGTAGTAAGCAGTAAGCCGGCAATGGAAGCAGCGTTTTCAAGGGCAAGGCGGGCCACTTTGGTCGGGTCAATGATACCTGCCTGGAAGAATTCCTCGAATTTATTCTCACGGGCGTTGAAGCCAAAGTCTTTCTTGCCATCACGTACTTTGTTCACAATTACGGAACCTTCCTGGCCTGCGTTTTCAGCGATGATGCGCAGCGGAGCTTCCAGGGCCAGGCGAACAATGTTTACGCCTGTTTCCTGATCTTCGTTGTCGGTTTCAATGTCCTTCAGCGCATCAATAGCACGCAGGTAGGCTACACCACCGCCAGGGATAATGCCTTCCTGTACGGCAGCACGGGTGGCATGAAGGGCATCGTCAACGCGATCTTTCTTCTCCTTCATTTCAACCTCGGTAGCGGCTCCAACATACAGGATGGCTACTCCGCCAGAAAGTTTGGCAAGGCGCTCCTGCAGTTTTTCTTTATCGTAGTCGGAGGTGGTAGTTTCAATCTGGGCTTTAATCTGGTTGATGCGGCCCTGGATTTCCGATTTCTTACCGGCACCGTTAACAATGGTGGTGTTGTCTTTGTCGATGTTGACTTTTTCGGCACGGCCCAGGTAATCGAGTGTAGCGTTTTCAAGTTTGAAGCCGCGCTCTTCGCTGATCACCTGTCCACCGGTTAAGATGGCGATATCCTCGAGCATGGCTTTTCTGCGGTCGCCAAAGCCAGGAGCTTTTACAGCGGCTACGCGCAACGCGCCACGGATTTTGTTCACCACCAGGGTGGCAAGGGCTTCGCCTTCAACTTCTTCGGCAATAATCAGCAACGGTTTGCCGGTTTGTGCAGTTGCTTCAAGGATGGGGAGCAATTCCTTCATGCTGCTGATTTTCTTATCATAAATCAGGATGTAAGGATTGTCCAGTTCGGCTTCCATCTTCTCGGTGTTGGTAACAAAGTAAGGGGAGAGGTAGCCGCGATCGAACTGCATCCCTTCAACGGTTTTAACTTCCGTTTCGGTACCTTTTGCTTCTTCTACGGTAATCACTCCGTCTTTACCCACCTTATCCATGGCATCGGCAATCATTTTACCAATGGTCTCATCGTTGTTCGATGAGATGGACGCTACTTGCTGGATTTCGTTGGAGTCCTTTATTTTCTTGGATTGCTTTTTAAGGTTTTCAACCACTGCGGCTACGGCCTTGTCAATGCCGCGCTTCAGGTCCATCGGGTTGGCGCCAGCGGCAACGTTTTTAATTCCGTGGTTGAAAATGGCTTGAGCCAACACAGTAGCGGTGGTGGTACCATCGCCTGCCGCATCGGCAGTTTTTGAAGCCACTTCTTTCACCAGTTGGGCGCCCATGTTTTCGATGGGATCTTTCAATTCAATTTCTTTAGCAACGGATACACCGTCTTTGGTTACCGTTGGTGCCCCGAATTTCTTATCGAGGATCACGTTGCGCCCTTTAGGACCGAGGGTTACTTTTACTGCATCGGCCAGTTTATCAACGCCCTTCTTTAGCCTGTCGCGGGCAGAGGTATCAAATGTTATTTCTTTCGCCATAGTTATTTTTGATTTTTGGGTTTACAATCAGATAATTCCGAAAATGTCAGAGTTCCTCATGATCAGGTACTCTTTACCGTCAATGGTGATTTCGGTACCGGCATATTTACCATAGAGCACATGGTCACCCACCTTAACGGTTACGGGCTTGTCTTTCAGACCTTCGCCAACAGCAATGATTTTACCTTTTTGCGGTTTTTCCTTTGCTGTATCGGGAATAATGATTCCGGATGCGGTTTTTTCTTCCGCAGCAGCAGGTTCTACCAGAACCCTGTCCTCGTTTGGTTTAAAGTTGACTTTTGCCATATACAGTTAATTGATTTTAGGTTTAACAAGATGTTACGTGCCGTGCCTTGCACCAATTGTGCCAGCACGATTTTGGCGGAAAAAAAGCCCATAATTAGCACCAAAATGGCAGTTTTTGCAGGTATTCGTCAGGCTTTCTGCCAATTATAAGTTGGTTATGCTGGCAGGATGGCAGACTGCACGACTCGGATAATCGATTAAGCACCACGTGAGGCAACACGGATACTTGAACTGCGTTTTATGAATGATTAACTTTTAAATATTTTTGGTTAACCATGGACCGGTTGTCTAAAGACTGGCTCACCCAGGGCCTGATAGATTTTGAGTATAAGAAGTATATTCTGCTGGCGTATCTTAAATCTGTTAAGGAGTCGTTCGACAGGGTGGCGTTGTATCCTTTTCTAAGTGATTTGGTTTTTCATTATCAGAATCTGCTGGCCATTAAGGACAATAAGTCGCTTATCCGCGAATCGTTTCCTAAAGAACTTTCGTTGGAAGAGTTTAAAAAACTTGAACTAAGCTACCGCGAACTGATTGAAGACGATTCGATAATGAATGAGCTTTCTTCTATTATCGAATGGGCGCTTCCCCGGTTTAAAAATTCGCTGCAGGAAGGTTCCGTCATTTATGAGTATGTAGAGTCGCAGTGCGAAATCTCGCCTATCGGGGTTACCCCGCTTTATGCCCGTGAAGGGTATTTGTTTGTGACCGTTCCCCCGGAAAAAGAAACCAATGTTTACCGTTACCAGCTGAGTATTTTTGAAGAACAATACGACCAACTGCGCAGCCTGAATACAGAATTTATTGAAACCGTACCCAAAAGTCCGGTAACTCCCTATGAGAGCATTAAAATCAATTTGGTTAGGCGATTCCGGCAAATGCCAAACCCGGCAACCTACCTTATCCTGTCGCGCGTAAACTTTCCGTTTATCGAAACGCTTATGCCGGTGGCCAAGCGCCTGTTTGTGAAGCACATCGCTAAAAATGAATAACCGGCAACTAAAAAACCCGGGTAACGGGGTTGATAATATTATTGTTGCTCTTCAGTTCCGGGCTCTGTAACAGGCATTTCGGTGGAAGGTGGAGCAGCCTGCTCTCCGGCCTTATCCAGTATGTCACTTCCCTTGTTGCCCGAGGCGGGCGTTGTGAAGTTGGTGGATAATGACAGTACCATGATGGCAATGGCAAACCCCCAGGTAAGTTTTTCCAGCAGGTCACCGGTTTTCTTTACTCCGATGATATTGGTTGCCCCGGAGCCGCCAAACTGACTGGTCAGTCCTCCGCCTTTGGCGTTTTGCGCCAGTATTACCAGCACCAGCAACACACAGCTAAAAAGGATTAAACTGATAATTAAGGTTAACATGTTTACTTTTTTAAGTCGTCAATCCGGGCTGCAAAGTAAGTCTTTTTTTGAGGAAACTTCCAAATCAGCTTCTTCAGCACTTCAATAGCTTTATCCTTCTTTCCCTGCTTTAACAGGATTTCCACTAGCGTTTCCGAAACGATGTTGTCACTGAATTCCCCGCTTTTTATCGACTCCGACATATCCTTGGTCTCCCCGGCATCGGCCTGAGGTGGCATAATAACCGGTTTTGATTTAATAAACTGGTCAATGATTTCTATCTGCTCTTTGGTTCTTTCGTTTTCCGGCTCAATTTTTTTATGCGATGTTTTAATGGATTCAATCAATTCATCGGCTTGAGATTTTCTTTTTGTTTTTCTGGCCTTTGGCTGTGCCGATTGTGTTGGGGATGGTGTTGAATTATCAGGTTTGGCTAAGGCTTTGGCCATTTCAACGATGCGCTGCTTTTTCGATTTAAGTATTTCGCGTTTGGCTTTTCCGGTTTTTTCCTGCTGGCGTTGTGGCTTTCCGGAATCGCCAAACATGGACTCAAAAATTTCCTTGGCGTGTTTAAGGCGCTGAAGGTCTTCAACAACTTCATCGGCAAAATCGTGAGTTTCTCCAACCGGTGTGGCAACCGTGACTGGTGAATCGGTAACTTTTGGTTTCAATTCCATAAGTTCCTTCAGCACCGTTCGATCGGTACAGCGAATAGCGGCTTCCTGAAGCAGAGTTCCGTTGTTAGGCAGGTTATGGTCGCTGCTCATCCGGGCGGCTAACCCATGAAATATCTGGCAATAGGGGTATTGAAGGCACAGCGCAAGTACTTGTTCGGACTCATCAGGAGTAGATGATGGAAACCGTTGAATTAGTTCGGTTAGGTCGGTTTTGTTCACGCTGCAGGGATGTGGTAGGTAAAAATAAACGTTTTTTACCAATTGGCAACCGAAGCATTAAAGATGTCGAGCACAAGCTGATCAAAGATCTGGCGCGTGAGGTTTTCCTCAATGTCGGTAAAGTTCAACTCGTTACTGAAATCCCGGTAAAAGGAAAAGGACCGGTCTTTAAAGCTCATTGATTCGTCCAGTGTGTTCAGGTAGGTAACTTTAACGGTAATAGTGAACCGGGTAGATGCGGCCAGATCGCCACGTGTCGGATCGGCATTGGCCACCGGTGCAATTTGGTTAAGCGAATACCCCGTGATTACCCCTTCCATCTGCAATTGGCCGTTTTCAGGCACCACGCTCAAGTTGGTGTTCTGAATCATGTAATCTT
>CAYNIH010000150.1:0-6656 GCA_964397115.1 uncultured Roseivirgaceae bacterium
ACATCAACGCCAGTTCGGCAGCCTGCGCATCATGATAAGTTTTTATGTATTTACGATAATTTACCCTGCTTCCATATTGTACCAGCCGGGTGGAGTCCAGATCGTTCATTGAAATATAAACCGAAGGCGTAAAGGTTGACAAAATGCCGCCACCTCCCGGAATTTTTGTAACCACACCGGCAACCTGAAATTTAGTATTTCCGATTTTAATAGAATCCCCAGAGCTTACTTAGTATTGACTGGCCAGCGTTTCATCGAGCAGCGCGTACCCTCCTCTTTTTAAGGTTTGGTAAGCCGTTGGCGGAAGGGTTTCCAGCTTTCCATAAAAGGGAAAATCCCCGCGCAGGGCAACCAACCGGATTAACCGCGCACTTCCGGAATGAAGAAAAAGCACCATCGAAGCCATATCGGCTTCATCGGCCTGCGCAAAAGGCAGGGAATCAAAAAAGTTAACCAGTTCAGGTTCAAACAGCCGGTTGGCATTCACCACCATATCGGCACCCAGTAATTCCTTAGCATTTCGGTCAATATCTTTTTGCAGGCCGCTGTTCATCGAATCAAGCGCAACTACCGCCATGATGCCTGCTGCCAGCGAAGCCATGAAAAGCATCAGTCGCCCACCGTTATGCCGGGTATCGCGCCAGGCCATACGCCACACCCAGCCATCACGGAATATATTTCTTGAAGGTCGCTTGATGCGGATGGTGTAATCGAACATAACCCTTAGTTAGAAACAGATAGGGTGTCTTCTACCAGCTCTCCACCGCGCATGCGCAAAATGCGGCTGGTTTTTTGTGCCAGTTCAAGGTTGTGAGTAACCAGGATAAGGGTGGTGCCTTCTTCTTTATTGAGTTTAAACAGCAATTTAATCAGGTGTCTGGCATTTTCATCGTCAAGGTTGCCGGTGGGTTCATCGGCAAAGAGAATATTCGGGTTTGTAATAAATGCACGCGCCACGGCAACACGCTGCTGCTCGCCACCCGACAGTTGCGAGGGGTAGTGATGCAGCCTGTCGCCCAGTCCGACTCGCTTCAGTAAATCAACCGCTTTATCGGCTACCTTTTTCTCACCGCGAAGTTCAAGTGGAACCATCACATTTTCGAGGGCGGTAAGGGTTTGCAGCAACTGAAAATTCTGAAAAACAAATCCAAGGTATTGGTTGCGGATAAATGCCCGATCATCCTCACTCATGGCATGTAGCTTAAATCCCAACAGGGTAACGGTTCCGCTGGAGGGCACATCCAGCCCGGCACAGAGCCCCAGCAAAGTAGTTTTGCCGCTTCCAGAAGGCCCGATAATTGCCAGTGTATCACCCGGGTAAGCTGAAAAACTTACCTTATTAAGCACGGTTAAGGAACTATCGCCCGAGGGATACGTTTTCGTGAGGGCATCGGCCTGCAGTACGGGTTGTGTCATGGTTTTTGCTTGTACGATGGTGTAATAAGGTGTAATGTCTTAAAATTGTTTCAGACTTCAGACTATGTTTTGATTGATGGTCGCAAAAACAGCACTCTTTATTGTCGGAATCTTTCTTTTGCAGGGGACGGCTGCCCATCGCACAATTCTTTTTTTTGGCGACAGCCTTACAGCCGGTTACGGTCTTTCACCGGAGGAGGCCTTTCCTGCCCAGGTGGAGCGGCAACTTAACGCGAAGGGCAAATCCTGTAAGGTGATAAATGCGGGCCTAAGCGGTGAAACTTCAGCCGGAGGGCTTACCCGTATCGATTGGGTGCTTCGCCAGCCGGTAGATATTTTTGTGTTGGAACTTGGCGCAAATGACGGGCTTCGCGGCCTCCCGCTGGAACAAACACGGGCAAACCTTCAGGCCATAATTGATAAGGTGAAAGCCAAATTTCCAAAAGCCAAAATTGTAGTTGCCGGTATGCTGGTGCCGCCCAACATGGGGCCCGAGTATTCTGCAGGGTTTAGGGTACTCTTTCCCGAGCTGGCAAAAAAGAATAACGCCCTTCTTATTCCATTTTTACTTGAGGGCGTTGCCGGAAACGAAAAACTTAACCTGCCGGATGGCATTCATCCGAATACCGAAGGACACAAAATAGTAGCCTCCAACCTAATTAAAATTTTAGAACCGCTGCTATAAGCTATTACCGCTGGCACTCGTGTAAAAAAACCAAAATATCCTCCGCCACTTTTTCCTCTTCCTTGCCAAGTTCCTTGTTGATGGACAGGTTATTTTTCTTACTGTAATTCATTACTTTATTTTTGATTCCGGCCTCGGAAAGTTTTTTGGAGAGCAACAGCGCATCTTTCTCTGTCGGACTTTTTGTTCCTGCATAAATGATTAGGTACGGAGGAGCTATACTTCCTGCTTTCACATAGCTTACCGGTGAAGCATCTGCCCAGTTATTGGGCGAATCACCGAAGGTATCAATACACCATTCCCGCACCTTGCTTACGGCATCAGGCATGGTCGATACCATATCAAACCCCACACCATCGAGCAACACCACGCCTTTTATCATAGACAACGAGCCGCCTGCTTCACGCAGCAGGTGCTCGTTCAGTGAAACGAGGGCCGCCAGGTGCGCCCCCGATGCATAGCCCATTAAAAATATTTTCGAGGGATCTCCACTGTAGTCAACCAGGTTATTGTGAATCCACACCATGGCATCGGCAACATCCTGCACATGTGCCGGAAACCTGGCATCTGGCGAAAGCCGGTGGTTAACCGAGATAAAAATATACCCTTTGGAGGTAAAGTATTCCGGCTTACTGTCTACATCACTCTTATCGCCAAACGTCCACACACCGCCATGAATCCAGACGATTACCGGGGATTTACTGCCCTTCCGGGGCATATAAATGTCAAGCGAATTCAGGCGAGGGTCTTTTGCCTTTTGCGAATATTTTATATCGGCTACCTTAAAATAAGAAGTTTCACCTTTTTTTTGAGCCAGCAATTCGGTACCAAAAATCACCGGCAACATCATAATAAGTAATGTGGTCATCAGGTTGCCAGACAAGTGGGTTGCGGACGAAGACTGCATAAGCGCTAAATATGCCATTTTAATACCAAAAACACAATTCAGGCAATTATTAAACCAATATTCAGGACTCCATAACCGAAGTACCCTCGTGTAACTGAACGCGGTAAACGGTAAGTGTTTTTTCGAATGCCCGTTCAAAAGCTTCAGCCACTTCTTTTATTAACCCATCGGCCTGCGCCCGTTCAACCAGGTTAATGGTGCAGCCGCCAAACCCTCCGCCCATCATACGCGCACCGAATACCTCAGGTTTTGAACGTACCCTGTCAACCAGGAAATCAAGTTCCTTACAACTTACTTCGTACAAATCACGCAGGCCATCATGGGTTTGAAACATGGCTTTACCAAAAGCAACAATATCCTTTTTATTTAAATCCGTGCAGGCAATGAGCAGCCGATCATTTTCTTCGATTACATACCGGCACCGGTTATAAATCAGTGAACCGGGCGACAGGCATTCGCCAAGCATTTGCAGGTTGGCATCGCGCAGGCTTTTAACAAAAGGATATTGTTGACTGATTAGCGACACCCCTTCTTCGCATTCCTTTCTACGGGTATTGTATTCAGAAGAGGCCAGCGCATGTTTTACACCCGAATCTAACAGAACAATCTCCACATCCGGAAAATCAAACGGCAGGTACTGATAGGCTAACGACCGGCAATCCAGTTGAATAACCTGATCTTTTTTACCAAACAGACTGGCAAACTGGTCCATTAAACCGCACAGGGTTCCGGCAAATTCGTGTTCAGCCTGCTGGCCTATTTTTGCCAAATCCATTCGCTCAATATTCAATCCAAAAAGAGTGTTCAGCGCAAATGCTACGGCACATTCCACTGCTGCTGAAGAGGATAAGCCTGCTCCTACCGGAACATTGCTGGTCAGCATCAGGTTAAAACCGCCTATCGGGTACCTGCGCTTCAGCAGTTGATGAGCAACGCCCAGCACATAGTCAGGCCAGCCGGCAACTCGTTTAAGGGAAAAGACATGGGTTTCAAAACGCTCATTAAAGTCAACAGACTCAAGTACTATTTTATCATCGCCCCTGCGGCTTACCGCAACAAACGCTGCCCGATCAATGGCACCGGGTAAAACAAATCCTTCGTTATAGTCAGTATGTTCTCCCAGGAGGTTTATCCTTCCCGGAGAGCGGACGATGATCGGTGGTTCATTGAATTGCTCTGTAAAACGGTGGCGGAGGTGGAGTACAGTCAAGACAGGCTGGGTTAGCGGAGAGAGAGGGATTCGAACCCTCGGTACAGTTGCCCGTACAACGGTTTTCGAGACCGTCCCATTCGACCGCTCTGGCATCTCTCCAGGAGGCGCAAAAATAAAAACTCCTGCCTTGCAGCAGGAGTACTTTTATAAAATTGTTTTTTGTTTATTCAAATCGAAGGGATTCGATCGGATCGAGTTTCGATGCTTTATGCGCAGGGTAATACCCTGAAAGAAGGCCAACAACAACACACACAAACAAACCGAAGAAAATCCAAAACCAGGGAATAATGTAATTTTTCATACCCATAAATTTTGCTCCGGCATTTCCGGCCAGTATGCCCAACAGTATTCCTAACAATCCGCCCAATAAACAAACCACAATGGCCTCAATAACAAACTGCTGCCGGATGCGGAGGGGAGTGGCGCCCAGGGCTTTGCGTACTCCGATTTCGCGCGTGCGTTCCGTAACCGACACCAGCATGATGTTCATCAGGGCGATGGCCGAGCCCAGCAGTGTAACAAAGCCTAACCCAAAGCCGGCCGTGCGGATGTACCCGGCAATTTGCGAAGTACGCTCCAGCAAGGTGATGTTGTTATCAACAATAAAAGAGTCTTCACGCCCCGGCTGATCGCCCCGGATGCGCCTCATTAGCGCAGTGGCTTCGCCCATTGCAATATCAACCTGCGTGGCATCAGGAATGGCTACTGTAATGCGATACCACAGGCTGCGGCCTTTGGCCATTTGGTTCGCTTTTTTAATCGGGATGATGATCATGTTATCAAAGTTAAACGAAGGGTCGCCAAATCCGCCCTTCTCGGCCAGCGCGCCAATCACCCGAAAACGTGAACCGAGGATGGTTACTTCAGTTCCTTCAACCGGCTCATTTTCGTCATAAAGGGTTTTGCGTATTTTATTTCCCAAGATAGCCACCTGCGAACCGTATTGATATTCAAGTTCCGACATGTTTCTGCCCTCTTCAAACTCAAGTCCTTTAACTATCGCATAATCGGAGTTGGCACCCGTAATGGCAACATTTGGATTTGTCTTTTTTGAGTTCCTGGAAATTTCAGCTATCATCGTCAGCGTGGCCGACAAACTTACATTGGCCGGATAGGTAAATTCATCCACAAAGGTTAACGCCTGCCTCATGGTAATGCGGGGATAACTTTTTTCAAGCACGCCCTGCTGGCTTTGCCCGCGGTTGGATTTCGATTCAATGTCGAACGAATTTGCACCTAGGGAAGTAAGACTTTCCGTTACCGATTTCTCAATGCCGTCAACTGCGGTTAAGGCACCCACCAACGCAGTAATGCCTATGGCAACAATAAGCGCGGTGATTACCGAACGCAGCATGTTGGCCTGTACCGAACGAAGTCCTTCTTTAACATTTTCCAGCAGGTTCATGATATGGATTTATAACAGCAATACGTTGAAAACAGCAGTCAAATGTTACAAAACAAGTCTGTTTTTTGATAAGATAACCGGTAACTTTGACCATTCGTTTAAAAACTAACTAAAATACGATGCGCAGTGCTGTTTTGTTTGGATTGTTGCTGGTGGTAAGGGTGGCTGTTGCCAACTATTTGTTTATCCCCATGGACGAGCACCAGGCCAACCACCTGAAAGCCTATGGCATTGCGTATTGGATATTGCGCACGGAAAACGAGGTTGACTGGCTGCTGAATTACCGCGGAGGCAGCTTTATGTGCGCCTACCACCCGGCCATACACAACGAACTGGTGGTGCGCGGGGTGAGTTTTGAAGTCATCTCATCAGCACAAGCCAACCAGATCATCAGCGAAATTGCAAGCCCCGCCCTCAACTACGACATAATGAAACTTGAAAAATACCCTCGCATTGCGGTGTACTCTCCAAAAAGTGCCCAGCCGTGGGACGATGCCGTAACGCTGGTACTGAACTATGCCGAAATTCCCTATGACCTGGTGTATGATGACGAAGTGCTTGGAGGCATGCTGCCGAAATACGATTGGCTGCACCTGCACCATGAGGACTTCACCGGGCAGTATGGTAAATTCTATAATTCCTTCGGCCACATGCCCTGGTACATCGAGCAGCAAAAAGAAGCCGAAGAGATGGCGCGCAAGCATGGCTTTCATAAAGTGTCGCAGTTGAAACTGGCTGTAGCCAAAAAAATTAAAGAGTTTGTTGCCGGAGGTGGATTCATGTTCGCCATGTGCTCAGCCACCGACAGTTACGACATTGCCCTGGCAGCGGAAGGCATTGACATTTGTGAGCGGATGTACGATGGCGACCCGGCCGATCCGCTTGCACAACAAAAACTTGATTTTGAAAAAACCCTCGCATTTACCGATTTCAAACTGGTGCGCGATCCCTACCAATACGAATTTTCAAGCATTGACAACCAGCCCCAAGAGCGAGGCCTGCGCCAGAGTAACGACTACTTCACCGTGTT
>CAYNIH010000151.1:0-6609 GCA_964397115.1 uncultured Roseivirgaceae bacterium
CCCTGATAAACTTTAACCTGCTGCTGACTTTTTCCGGTAGATTTACCCTTACCATTCACATGTTCATAAGTCCATTCTGTTCCTTGTTCCATCACGTAATAATCGTTGCATTGAGCCGCTGTTAAGTAGGATACAGTAAGAAGCGTCACCAGTATATAATAGGCTTTCATAAGGGATAAGTTTTATGTAAAAATAAGAGATCAGTAAAAATTCTCAATTTTATATTTCCGTTTATGGATGAAATCACCGAACTATTGTGGCAGGCCTCTGAAAAAAAGCGGGTTTGCCGTATTCAGATGATCCGCGAACCCTTGCCGCGGATCATCCATCCTTACGGCATTTGTCAGACCAGTCGTAACCAGGTGGTGCTGGTATGCTGGCAGGAGCGCGGCTTTACGCGGGCGGGGGCAACAGCCGGCTACCGGAATTTACAACTTGATGAGATTGCCGAAGCGGAAATACTTGATCAGCATTTTTACAAACGCGAAGACTTCAATCCGCTGGACGGGCAATACAAAGAGTGGGTTTACCATATCTGACATCCTTTACATTAACAGGTCAATAAAAACCTTTTGAGCCTTCCATTTCAAGAATAAGCCCGGCACCATATGCCATTGCCGGAGTTTGATAGCCCGGCTTGAAATTTCCTTTCAGAATTTTTTGAGCAATCCGCACGCTGGATTGAGCGGTTAATGCGTAGCCGTTGAGGGTCTCCAGTCGTGCCTGTGCCTCCCTGCCCGAATTGTCGTACACCCTGGCCCACAGGTAACTTCGTGCAGTTTTCAGTTTTTCGGCCGATGGCCCCGGTGTTTGCCTGGCAATGCGGTTTTGTAAAAAATTTTTCACCCACCGTTTCCTTAACAACGGGTTTAAAAAATTACTTGCCTTCAAAAAGCGTAAGGTTTTCCGGCTTACACCGGCATACACTTCAATGTTGGGAATGCCCGTGCTGCGAAATGCCGTAGCTACATCGCCCCACGGTATGCAAACGGCCTTACTCTTGAATGGTCCGAAATCTACATCCAGTACGCTTGCAGCGGTTTTAATGTGTACCAGTTCTCCATTTTTTCGGATGGTGCTTCCGTAACCAAGGCCTATTGTCATGGTCTTGGCTGTGCCTCTTGAAAATCCGCCTGAGGCGGCAAAAGCCAGTTGCAGGTGGGTTACAGCAGGCAGTTTTTCTTTAAGGTAAACGGCCAGGCAATCGGATGGCACCACATCAAAGCCGGTGCCGGGCATCACCATGAGGTTGTTTTTCTTTGCCCGCTCATCGTAGGTAAAAGCGTGTTCAAAAACCTGGTATTCACCGGTAATATCGGTGTAGTGGGTTTTTGCGGCCAGGCAGGCCTCAATCATCTGCTTTGACGTAAACTGAAACGGACCAGCGCAATGAATAACCACCACACCCTTTTCAAGCAAAGCAGTTAACCGTACTGTATCGGATAAGTCAACCACATCAAACGGGTAGCCTGTCTCAGCACTTTGGCGCGACAGCTGGTGCTGATCACGACCGGCCAAAATTACCATTAATCCACGCCTTAGGCATTCCTGCACAATCAGCCGGCCGGTATAACCGTATGAACCATAAACAATGATGGTTTCAGTTCTCATTCAGCGAAACGGGATTGTATTTGTTGAGCTTAGGCAGGATGGCCTGAAACCTTTCGGCACGGCCCAGCACATAAAAAGTTTTTGTTACTCTGCCGGAAATAAACCCGATGAACCCACCGGCAAATGCGCCCAGCAAACCGGCCCCGGCAGCGTGTCCGAGTTGATTAACATTGGTGCCCGTTCCTGATTCATATTCGTTCCAGCCAACGGCAAAGCCAGCCATGAAGCCAATACCTGCACCGATAAGGGCATTGCGTTGCACGGCATTCACTTTTCGGGTTTCCAACCGGTAAATCTCTTCTGGTATAAATTGCTCCGTCTGCCCGGGTTTGACAACATCGGAAATTGTCAGCCCGGATTCATCGGCATGTTTCAAAATACCCCTGTGTTGCTGACCGCTGTACAGAAACACGGTTACCAAGGAAGCTCCTTTTGGAAAACGGATTTTTTGTTGGGCTCCGGCATCCGTAACCAGAAAAATAAAACAAAACAACTGTAACAACCTCATGGCTGAGGTGTGCCTCGTTCAACCCGGATAACAAACACCCGGGTATCGCCACGCCATGGGAATTTCATGTAGCGCTTTACAAAATGCAGGTTTACCCGTTCTCCGGTAAGGGCAACGGCCTCAAGTTCATTGAGCACTTCTTTTTCGCTGGCTTCAACCGAGAAATCATACGTTTCGGCAAGGGGGCTCTCCCCTTTCAGTGTGCCAAATGCTTCGCGGCTAAACTGTCCTTCATAGGTTTTAAACACCACACCCTTTTCGGCAATGCGCAGCACTTTACCGGCCATTACCCCGCGCTCAAACACTCCGTAATACAGAAACAGCATCACCGCAAGGCCCACCGCCAGTAAAACAAATAGCAGGCGCTTCAGAAATTTTACTGTTGCCGATTTGGCACGGGTAACAAAACTATGATTTTCCATACGGGGAGTTTTAGACTGTCAGGATTTCACTTTCCTTTTTCTTCATCAATGCATCAATCTTGGAAATGAACTCATCGGTAAATTTCTGAACAGTTGCTTCCGCATCCTTAATATCGTCTTCTGATGCACCTTTTATTTTTTTCAGGTGTTCATTGGTTTCTTTGCGAATGTTGCGGATGCTGATGCGGCCCTGTTCACACTCGTGGCCCACTTGCTTTACCAATTGCTTGCGCCTTTCTTCGGTTAACATGGGAATGTTTACGATTACCTGCTGGCCGTCATTTTGAGGGTTAAGGCCCAGGTTTGCATCGCGGATGGCCTTTTCAATTTCAGGAATCAGGTTTTTCTCCCAAGGCTTGATGAAAATGGTCCGCGCATCCGGAGTGGTCATAGATGACACCTGATTAAGCGGGGTAAGGGCACCGTAATAGGAAACCTGTACGCCATCGAGCATGGCCGGATTGGCCTTGCCGGCCCGGATTTTGGTTAAATCATGCCCCACATGGTTCAGGGTTTTCATCATGTGTTCTTTGGCATCCTCGAGATACATTTCTATTTCTTCCATATGCTCAACGGTTTTCTGTAGCCTGAAATGAAACGTCAAATTACATAAGTGATGGCATATCCGAAAAAGGATCAGCTGATCAGTGTTCCGGCCTCCTCGCCCAGGGTTACTTTCAGCAGGTTGCCTTTTTTATTCATGTCAAATACGATGATCGGCAATTTATTCTCCATACACAGGGTAAAGGCGGTCATGTCCATAATGTTTAGGTTCTTTTCGTACGCCTCCTGAAACGACAACTTGCTGTAGCGTACCGCGTCTTTAAATTTTTCGGGGTCTTTGTTGTAAACCCCATCCACCCGCGTTCCTTTCAACACCACGTTGGCCTGAATTTCAATAGCCCGCAAACTGGCCGTAGAGTCGGTAGTAAAATAGGGGTTGCCAATGCCCGCCCCAAAAATAACGATGCGCCCCTTTTCGAGGTGGCGGATAGCCCTTCGCCTGATAAACGGCTCGCATACTTGCTCCATTTTAATGCCCGACATCAGCCGGGTGTATAGTCCGTGCCGCTCCAGCGCACTTTGCAGCGCCATGGCGTTGATAACGGTGGCAAGCATGCCCATGTAATCGCCCTGAACGCGGTCAATACCGAGCACATCGGCTTCGCCTCCTCGAAAAATGTTGCCTCCGCCAATTACAATGGCCAGTTCAACTCCCTTCTCTTTTACCCGCTTCACTTCTTCCGAATATTGCTCAAGCATGGCCGGATCGATATGGGTTTCTTTACTGGAGCCCTGCAGGGCCTCTCCGCTTAACTTGAGCAGTATGCGTTTATACTTCATCTGGTCGCAACTAAAATCCCGGCAATATATTCAGAAATGCCGCATGCATCAAAAAACCTTAACCACCAAATTCAATCAATACCTGCCCCTTTTCAACGCTGTCGCCTTTCTTCACGTTAACCGATTTGACAATAGCCTGCCCTGTCGCTTTCAGTATGTTTTCCATTTTCATTGCCTCCAAGATGAGCAGCGGATCACCGGTGGCAACGTCATCACCAGGCTTTACCTTCAATTCAACTATCAGCCCCGGCATGGGCGCCTTAATGGTGTTGATACTGTCGGCTTTGACGTTGTTCATCCCCAACGTTTCAAGCAGCAGATCAAACCGATCTTTCACAGCCACTTCGTACCGGTTGCCATTAATCTTTATGGTGAAATTTTTCGCAACCGGATCGGCTTTCACCACTTCGGCCCGATAACTGCGGTTATTGTGAATGATATGGAAATAGCCTTTGCTGATTTCTATAACATCCCAGCTCAGTTTTTCCCCATTAAGCTGTAAGCCATCGGTTGTTGTGGTAATGGTAAAGGTGCGATTATTAACCTGTGCGGAAAGCATGGCCAAAAATAGAACTTAGCTCTCAGAAATCAGAATACATATATTACCTTTGCCACAAGGGGTGCCTTAAATACAACGGGCTGAGAATATACCCATAGAACCTGATGCCGGTAATGCGGCCGAAGGGAGGCAGAGTCCTGATTCAGGACGGTTTAATGTAAGCAGAACATTCCCCTGTGTGCTGCAGGCTTAAACCATCATTTATTTATGTTCAAAAAAATTGCAATTGGCTGCTTTCTGCTGATTGGCGGAAGCACCTGCGCCCAGGAGATTATCCGGGGGCGCGTAGAGGACGCAAAAACAAAATCGGCACTGGCCGGAGCAACGGTTACCCGGTTAAGTGACCAGTTGACTGCGGTTACCGACACGGCCGGGAATTTCGTCCTGGAAAAACCCGATGCGAATCCTGCTCTCCTTGAAATTCGCTTTATCGGGTATAAAACCAAACAAATTGTGGTAAAGACAACGGATGCCGACTTACTGATTGAATTGGAAGAGGCTGTACGGATTACCGATGAGGTGATCATCCTGGCAACACGCGCCAATGAAAAAACACCCACAGCATTCACCACGGTTTCGAAAGAGGAACTCGAAAAGCAAAATTTCGGGCAGGACCTTCCCCTGTTGCTCAACTGGACGCCCTCGCTGGTGACTACCTCCGATGCCGGCAATGGCATTGGCTATACGGGCATGCGCATCCGCGGCAGCGATGCCACCCGCATTAACGTTACCATCAACGGCATACCGTATAACGACAGCGAATCACAGGGAACTTTTTGGGTTGACATCCCCGATATAGCCTCTTCCACACAAAGCATCCAGGTGCAGCGCGGAGTGGGAACCTCTACCAACGGGGGCAGCGCGTTCGGGGCCACCGTTAACCTGCAAACTACTTCACTTGCAGAAGAGCCGTACGCTGAAACCACGCTTGCCGCTGGATCCTTTTCAACGCAGCGCTACACCTTTCAGGCGGGCAGCGGATTGCTGCAAAACCGGTGGACCTTTGATGCCCGTGCTTCTAAAATTGTATCGGACGGGTACGTGGAGCGGGCATCCTCCGACCTGGGTTCGTACTACATCAGCGGAGGCTATCACAGTAAAAATATCATTATAAAAGCCCTTACATTTGGCGGTCATGAAATCACGTACCAGTCGTGGTACGGGCTTGACGAAGCCACCCTGCAACAAAACAGGCGCTTCAACTACGCTGGCGCCATCTATAACACGAACGGCAACGTGGTACGCTATTATGAGAACCAGGTTGATAATTACACCCAGAATCACTACCAATTGCATGCCTTACAAAAAATTAATCCGTATTGGTCAGGAACGTTCGCCCTTCACTACACCCGGGGCTTTGGCTTTTATGAAGAATACCACCAGGGCGACTCGCTGAAATACCTGGGACTACCCGATTACACCCTTGGCGATACGACCCTTTCCGCAATGGACGTAGTGGTACAAAAGTGGCTGGACAACCACTTTTACGGCTCCACCTTTTCGCTAACATACGATAAAGACCGCACCAACCTGATTATCGGTGGGGCAGTTAATCAGTATGGTAACGCCCGCCATTTCGGAAAAGTGATCTGGGCACAATTTGCCAGTGCGGTGCCGTCAACTGATTATACCTACTATACGGGGAATTCATTAAAAAACGATCTGAATGGCTACGTTAAGCTGACCCATGCGTTAACCAGGCAGGTAACCGGTTTTGTTGATCTTCAGTACAGGCATGTATTCTACGAAACATCGGGCATCCGCGATGATCAAAGCGGGTATGCCGTAAGCGAATCATTTCATTTCTTTAATCCGAAAATCGGCCTGGGTTATTCGCTGGCCGATCAAAGCATGGTGTATGCCTCGTATGCCATCGCCCACCGTGAGCCCACACGCACCGATTACCTGGACAGCGACATAAAACCGAAGGCCGAACGCCTGGGAAACCTGGAGGCCGGTTGGAGAAAACGAACATCGGCTTACACGGTTGAAATAAATTATTACCTCATGAACTATAAAGACCAACTGGTGCTTACCGGTGAATTGGATGTTGTGGGTAACCCGATCCGCGCTAATGTTGGCAAAAGTTACCGCACAGGCATTGAACTTTCCTCGCAGTTCCGGCTAAATCAATCTCTCACCTGGGCAATCAATACAACGCTTAG
>CAYNIH010000152.1:0-6597 GCA_964397115.1 uncultured Roseivirgaceae bacterium
GCCGACTGGTTGATTTCGGCCCTGCGCGAATGAAACGCCTGATGCAGGTTAGTAAGCACCTGCGCCCAGGTGGTGGGTGGGAAGTAGGTCCCTCCAAAAAAAGGTTTTTGATCAGGTGTAAGAAATACATTAAGCGGCCAGCCACCGTTAATGCCCATGGCCTGAACGGCCTCCATGTACACCTGGTCAATATCGGGCCGCTCTTCACGGTCAACTTTAATGCATACAAACCATTCGTTCATCAGGGCAGCGATGCGGGCATTTTCAAAGCATTCGCGCTCCATCACATGGCACCAGTGGCAGGCCGAGTACCCGATGCTAACCAGGATGGGCTTATCTTCTTTCCGGGCTTTTGCCAGGGCTTCGGCATTCCACTCGTGCCAGTCAACCGGGTTATAGGCATGCTGCAACAGGTACGGACTCGTTGCCTGGTTAAGGCGGTTGGGTTTACGGGAAGGTTCGGCACTCACTGTAATTGTTTTTTAAGCAGTTCTAATTCTCGTTCAACCGGAACAGTTTTACCGAATGCTTCCACCTTTTTAATGGTGGCCTTTAAAAATTGCTGGTGAGATTCGCTGGCTGGGTGAAACGGTTTATGCCGTATGGCCTTGAGCACATCGGTCCATTCGTTAATAAATTTACGGGTGGATTCATCAGCAAAACAATCTATAAACTTTTGCCAGATGTAGGTTTCAGCTTCTTCAGCGGGGTGGATCATATCGGGTTTATAAAACCGGTAATCGCGCAAATCGTCCATCATGAGTTCAAACGCAGGGAAGTAATGCACGCGTTCGTGCAAGCGGCTCAGGGTGTGACAAGCAATCCTCAAAATCGCCTTGCTTACGCTGTTTAACTCAAGGGAATCTTTCAGGTGCCTTACCGGGCTAACCGTGAGGATGATATTTATGTTTGGATTAAAGGTAGTTAGGTCTGTGTAATAGGATTCGAACGATTCCAGTAATTTCTTTTGGGTAACAAGTTCTTTTTGAAAGACTGACGAAGGCATTTTGTGACAGTTGGCAACCATATCGCCTGTTTCGGTGCGGGTATACCCCCAGGCCGTGCCGTAGGTTAATAACAGCCAGTTGGTTTTTTTGAGAAAGTGATGGGTGGCCTCAATCGTTTCGGCAAGCATTTTTTTTAGATCCGCCCGGTTCATGGCTCCAAACGATGAATGAAAATCGTAATTCAGGTGAATACCCTGATTGACCAGATAGGTATCTTCAGCCGGCACCTGGTTATGAATTGCATACCGTAATGCTTTGTGGATGGCATGTGGATGATAGAGCGTGCCAAATGGATTTGCGAGGCACTTGAACTTATAGGTGTTAAGCCGGCTGCCGATTGAATCGGCAAAGCACGAACCTGTGGTGAGCAGTTGTTCGGATAGTTTGAGGTGCGTACCTGATTGTTGGGGGATGAGTTCCGTCCGAAACATGATCAAAGCTACAAAATAAAAACCCTGACGGTACACCGCCAGGGTTTTGGAGTAAAAATGGTTACAGGCAGTTACTCAGCAACGACCTTCACTTTGATTTCGTGCTTCACGTCTTTGTGAAGGTCGAGCACAACAGAAAATGTACCGAGCTGCTTGGGTTGCTCTTTAAATACAACCTTTTTCCTGTCAATATCGAAGCCTTTGGCTTTCAGGGCATCGGCAACCTGCAGGGCAGTAACCGCGCCAAATATTTTGCCGCTTTCTCCTGCTTTCGTTCCGATTTCAATTACCAGTTCCCCGATTTTGGCAGCCAGTGCTTCGGCATCCTGCTTAATCTTGGCTGCCTTGTGTGCGGCCTGCCGGGTGTTCTCTTCGGCCATGCGTTTGTTCGACTCGTTGGCGATGAGGGCCAGCCCGTTGGGGATAAGGTAATTGCGGCCGTAGCCGGCTTTTACTTTAACGATGTCGTTTTTATAACCCAGCCCCTGAACGTCTTGTTTCAGTATTACGTGCATATTTTCTTTAAGTTAACGGTTAACGATTACTTGAGCGAGTCGCCAGTATAAGGCAATATGGCCAGGTGGCGTGCCCGTTTCACGGCTTGCGAAACCTTTTTCTGGAACTTCCAGCTGGTTCCGGTGAGCCTGCGGGGCAGAATTTTGCCCTGCTCGTTAATAAATTTCAACAGGAAATCCGGATCCTTGTAATCGATATATTTGATTCCGTTTTTCTTGAAGCGGCAGTACTTGGCTTTGGGTTCTACGCGCTTAATGGGTTCGTTCATCAGTGTCATCAGGCCAACTCCTCCTCAGTTTTTCTTGGTTTTTTAACATCCTTGTTTTCTGTTTTCCTGAACTCGCCTTTGCGCCTGCGCTCGTTGTACAACAGGGCGTGCTTGTCGAGGGTAATGGTCAGGAATCGCATCACCGACTCATCGCGTCTGTACTCCGTTTCAAGTGTGTTGACCACGTCAGGTGTTGCCGAAAACTCGATGAGGTTGTAGAAACCGGTGGATTTGCGCTGGATGGGATAGGCCATCTTGCGCAGGCCCCATTGCTCAACGTTTATCACGTCAGCTTTGGCTTTCTTCAACACCTTCACGAATTTTTCGACAGTATCCTTCATCTGGTCTTCAGACAAAACGGGATTCAAAAT
This sequence comes from uncultured Roseivirgaceae bacterium, assembly GCA_964397115.1. Taxonomy (GTDB): domain Bacteria; phylum Bacteroidota; class Bacteroidia; order Cytophagales; family Cyclobacteriaceae; genus UBA2336. The sequence continues at coordinate 2,594 of CAYNIH010000152.1, forward strand.
GAATACTGTCTCGTAGTTTTTCATTGTTTTTTACGTGTTTTTAAGGTTTTGGCCTGCAAAGGTAGGGAATTGCCCCGAATTTAAAAGGGCCCTCCTGAAAATTGAAAGCATGCCTGAACCGTGCCTATCCGCCCCGGGGAGGGGGTTATTTTACGACAAACTTTCCCGTGCCCATCAGGTAGTCCTCGCAATACACCTCCAGGGTGTAGTTGCCTGGGGCATAGTCCGACCCTTTTTCGTACAGGTAGGTAAGCCGCTGCCGGGTATTGTCGAAAAGGATTTCCTGGGCAGCGGTGTAGAACTCTTCTTTGTTGTTGTACAGGAACGTTCCTGATCCGCGTGATACATCAAAGAGCACCTGGTTGTTTTCATCAATAATGCGGATCATGATTTTCTTCCCTTCAATAGGAGCCACCTTGTTTTCGGCCAGAGTAAATTCAATTTTCAGTTTGTCTATCTGGCGGCTGCGAAAAGGTGATTCGCGTTCTTTGCCCCGGTCGTTCAGTGCCACAATGCGAATGTTTTCTGCTCTGAGTTGTGAGGCAATGGCCACTTTGCTGGCCAGTTCCTGTTTGGTTTGCGTAAGGCGGTTCAGCGAATCGCCCAACTGATTTTTTTCTGTCTTGAGCGTAACATTTTCACTCAGTAATTCCTTGTTAACATTTTTAAGCTGTTCAATCTCTTCGTCTTTGTTTTTGAGCAACAGTTCGTAGCCCTCCACTTTATCCTTAAGTTCTTTTATCAGTTTACCGGATGCCTGCGTTCTGCGTTTAAGCTGCTCTTCTATTTCGGCTTTTGCCTGTTGCAAGTCGGCCACATCGCCTCCCAATTTTTTTACTTCCTCAATTTTCTGCTCAAGTTCTACCTTAAGTTCTTCCATGCGCTGCATGGTGGTGGCCAGTTCTTCCTCGGTGGTACTGAGCTGGGTTTGGATTTCGGTGCGTTCCTGGTAATCCAGGTAAATTTTGATGACCTGAATAATGATGATGATCGACAACAACGCAATGACGATGGTGGCCTTGTTCGATTTTTTAGGGGCTTCGGGGGCTGGGGTTGTTTTTTCTTCGCTCATAAAACCTGCATAACAGGTTGTAAAAATAGCGATATCAGCGGGTAATTCAAGGTTTTAAAAGTGCAATACAACGTGTTGTTTGTTCAGTGACGGATCGAGAAACAGCAAGCCGCACCGGAACAGGTCGATGCTCACATAAACCAGCGGGTGCCTTTTCATTTCCTTCCATGCTCGCTCCATTTCGGGTGAGTCGTGGATATCATCGGCAAGGATGAGGCTTTTGTGGTGCGATTTTGCCAGGAGCAGCTCTAAGTAGCGAAGGGTTGGCTCATACCGGTGGTTGGCATCCATAAAAGCCAAATCTATTTTCGGAATCCGCGAAAGCGTGGCATAAAGCGTGTGGTCGATATTGCCCCGAATCAACTCAATGTTTCGGGTACCGGCAAATTCAAAACTCAGTTCGGCAATATCGGCAATGGCGTCCGATCCTTCGAACGTGTAAACCGTTGAGCCGGGGCTTTGGGCAAGGTAGAGGGTGTTGATTCCAAAAGAAGTACCCAGTTCTACAATGGTTTTTGGCTGACGTTGTTGAACAATGCGGTGATAAAGTGCTGCGTACCGTGAGGGGCTAAGGCTGGTTTCAGCGATGTCGCTGATTTTGCGCAGGGGTCCGCTGCCATGTTTTGATCCTTTGCCGAAATCTGTAACCGGAATGGTCCGTTCATCTTTAAGTAACTTTTTCCGGAGGTTTTCAATTTCACCCAGTTCACCGGTTTCGCGCATTATTGTGTTCGTATAGAAATCGTATAAAAAGGGAGCGTGCAGCGAGTGCTCATCAACAGCATCGAGCCAGTAGCTCATGTAAGTTTTTATCTTGAAGAAAGCCGACACTCAGTTTAGCCGCAGCGGGGCCACCATGGTGAACTCGGGGATGCGGATGGTTAGCCGCGTGCCGTCTACAACGCGTTCCATCAGGTAGGAGCCCGCCATTTTACCAATACCCGATTTGAGGTTGCAACCCGAAACATACTGATGCAACTGGCCGGGTTCCAATACGGGCTGCTGGCCGATTACGCCTTCACCTTCAACTTCGCGCGCAGGAAAGCCCGCATCGTAAATATGCCAGTGCCTGCGCAGCAACTGAATGGTAAACTCGCTTTGATTTTCGATGGTTATCCGGTAAGTAAATACATAATGGTACTGACTCGGACTTGAATAAGCCGGTTGGTATTCGGTTTCAACGCTTACGCGGATGCCTTGTGTGATCTCAGTAACCATCCTGCCAAAAATAGCGGTTTTTTGGTCAACTTATAAAACTGTTCAACGGTTGATTTATATTACCGGGCAAGACGTTTAAAATGGATGTTAAGATTGCCCCGGAATGGAAATTAAGGCTGACGGAAGAATTCGGGAAGCCGTATTTTCAACAATTGGTAGCTTTTGTAAAATCCGAATACAAATCGGGTGCTGTTTATCCACCCGGGCCTGAAATTTTTAAGGCCTTTGATGCCTGCCCGTTCGATAAGATTAACGTAGTGATCATCGGCCAGGATCCCTACCATGGGCCCGGCCAGGCAAACGGCTTGTGTTTTTCGGTAAACGACAACGTGCGCATGCCGCCCTCGCTGGTTAATATCTTTAAAGAAATTCAATCGGATTTGGGTAAACCGTTTCCGCCAACCGGAAACCTGGAGCGCTGGGCCAGGCAGGGTGTGTTGTTGCTTAATGCCACCTTAACAGTGCGCGCCTCCTCACCGGGGTCGCACCAGAATAAGGGCTGGGAAATTTTCACGGATGCGGTGATCCGAAAGCTTTCTGAAGAAAAAGAAAATGTGGTGTTCATGCTGTGGGGGGCCTATGCACAAAAAAAAGGCGAGGTCATCGATCGCTCCAGACACCTGGTGCTGATGGCGCCCCACCCGTCACCTTTTTCGGCCGACCGCGGCTTTTTCGGCTGCCGCCATTTCAGTAAAGCCAATAACTACCTGAAAAGCAAAAAGCTTAACGAAATTGACTGGTAGGTTATTCAATCATTTTGAAAAATCGGTTCCACCGTATTTTGTGGAGCAGGCTTGCGTTCGAATCAATAGACAGCCAGATAAAGAACGCCTTACCCACTACGTGATCTTCAGGGACAAAACCCCAGTAGCGCGAGTCAAGTGAATTGTGGCGGTTGTCGCCCATCATGAAGTAGTAGTTTTGCTTGAAGGTGTACTCCTTGACCTCTTTTCCGTTAATGAACAACTTCTTGTCTTTAATTTCGGCATCGCGGTTGTGATCGTAGTTGGCGATGATGAATCCGTAAAGAGCAAGGGTTGAATCGTTGATGGAAATGGTTGCCCCTTTGGCGGGCACCCAAAGCGGGCCGAAATTATCCAGCGTCCAGTTCAGCGTGATTTTCATTCCGGCACCAAAGCCGTAGTACTCGGAAAAAGGGAACAGGCCGTAAACCTGGTCTTGTTTTTCGCGCTCAATGCTTTTAATGTAGGGAAGCTTTTTTATTTCTTCAGCCTTTTCAGGAGTAATCCACATGATGTACTCCACGGTGCTTTCATCAGGCCGGCCAATCACGTTGTAGTCTTCGGGGCCCAGCCTGAGTTTTTCAAAATTCCTTTCGTTGATAATGGCTGTTGCCCGAACATGGTAAGCCCATTGGGTAAGCGGATGATCGGCCAATGGCTTATCATTAACAAATATCCGGGCATCTTTAATGGTCAGCCTTTCGCCAGCGGCCGCCACACAGCGTTTGATGTAGTTGGTTTTGATATCAACCGGGTACTCCTTGCCTTCATTGAGTTGTTTTGGCGGGATGTTGAAGACCACCACATCGCCACGTTTAATGGTGCTGATGCCGGGAAGCCGGGTTTGCGGCAACTGGATCCAGTTTAGGTAGGAAGGGATGTTGGTGAACCATATTTTCTGATGGGTGAGGGGAAGTTGCAACGGAGTTTTAGGGGTGCGGCTTCCGTAATGGAACTTGCTCACAAAAAGA
>CAYNIH010000153.1:0-6575 GCA_964397115.1 uncultured Roseivirgaceae bacterium
TTTTCAAAAGCCTTTTGGGCAACATCGAATGTTTCTGAAAGTTCTTTTAGTTGGGCAGTTACACGCTCATCGGCACGCAGGTAAAACTCCCGAAGGCCGGGGTACCCTTGCTGAAGTGCTGAAAATAGTTCATTGCAGCGGGTATAGCCTGTTTGCATTTCGGTAAAGTAATGCGTTACCATATTGATCTTATCCTTGCGTTCCCGAAGGGCGTTTGTCCGGTTTTGCAGATCGAACTGAATGTGTGCAAGCTTAATTTCCATTACACCGGTACGCAGGTCGCGCTGCGAATACATGGCGTAATAGTCCTTTTCCTTCTTAATTTCCTTATCAGTTATCATTGAACTGGCGTTGGCAAACATCATAATGGCCGAGTCAATGTTAACGATGGCCTGCTGCGTTTCTTTCAGCACATCATCGCGCAATGTTTTCTTTTCATAGATCAGGCCCAGGTACAAATAGGCGTTGGGGTTATCGGAGGTTTCTTTCAGGTATTTTTTTAAAAAAGGCTCTGCATCCTCGTACCGGTTGGTGCTTAACAAAGCAAAAATATCTTTATACTTAAGTTTTTGCGAAAAGGTTGCCTGTGAAACTAAGAGAAGCAAAAGTATGTTGAATAGCTTTGTCATTCGTAAGTACTGTTTCTGTTCGAAGATACTTAATTTCTGAAAATTGCCTAATTTGAACCAAGAACTGCGCCAAAAAATGAAATTTTCTGAAATCAAAAAATATTTAAGCAATGCCTTCCGGTTTGCTAAACCGTGGTTAACGGTACTTATTATTATCCTCATTCTCCGGTACACCGGCTTGCTTGCCGGTATTGCCGGTATATCCAATCGGATACTGGTCGCATCGGGGTTAAAAGATTTCAGCGAAGAGGAAACTGTTTCCCAGTGGTTTAATTATGATTTTATGATAAAAGACCTTGACCAGAAAAAGATTCATTTTACCGACTATAAAGGGAAGGTGGTATTTCTTAACCTTTGGGCCACATGGTGCGGCCCTTGCCGTGCCGAAATGCCGGGTATTCAAAGTTTGTATTCAAAATTGAAAAATGACAACATTCGGTTTGTCATGCTCTCAGTAGACGAGGACAATCAGCAGCAGAAAGTAAAAAAATACATCAGCGACAAGCAATTTACTTTTCCTGTATTCATGCCCAGCGGAACGTTAACCGAGCAACTTTTTGTGCCCTCCATTCCTACCACGTTTATCATCAACAAGCAGGGAATGGTAGTTCAAAAGAAAGTGGGAACCACCAACTTTGATACACCAAAATTCAAGAAATACCTGGAAGAACTTGCGGCCGAATAGGGTTACACCCTTTCACCAACCAGGCGAAGGCCGTTCAGCGTAAGGTTTGGATCAACCTCAGTGAACGTGCCGCTGAGTGGCGTAATGATGGACGATAGGCCGCCCGTGGCAACAGATTTCATGTTTGGATCGGCAAGTTCCGTTTTTATCCGGGCCAGCATGGATTTTACCAGGCCTTCGTACCCAATGAGGATGCCTGCCTGGATGGCGTGCACTGTATTTTTACCGAGAACGGATTGAGGCCATTCCAGGGGAACATCGAAAAGTTTTGCGGTATTTTGCGAGAGTGACCTAATGGCTGTTTTCAACCCCGGTACAATAGCTACGCCTTCAATGCTGCCGGCTCCGGAAATAGTGGTGAAGGTGAGCGCTGTACCAAAGTCAACCACCACGCAATTGGTTTTGTACTTCTCAAAAGCGGCCACAGCATTGGCTACAAGGTCACTGCCGATTTCGTAGGGATTAAGTACCCGGATAGCGAGTTTCGGATAAACCTCAGGGCCTAAAACAACGGGGTTTTTCTCAAAAAGAGTTACGGTTACATTAATGATTTTACCGGTAAGGTTGGGTACTACACTGCTCATGATAATCCGGTTAACCTGGCTGGTCTGGATGCCTGCTTCGGTAAAAAACTCCCTGATTTTGATGCCATAAAAAAGTTCAGGCCGATCGGCAACTGCAGGAATGCGCCACACATGCACCCACGAATCACCCTGTGCCAGGCCGAGGGTCACATCGGAATTGCCAATATCAATGACAAGTATCATGCTAACTCCACAAGTTGGTTTTTAATCATTTTCATACCGGTGCTTGCTTTTTCTTCAATCATGGTAAGGCAGGAGATACCAAAAACCTCAGGACGTTTCGGATCAACCACAAACTTCGGAACATTATGCGGAACATAATGAATAAGCCCCGCAGCCGGGTATACCACCAGTGAGGTGCCTACTACAAGAAACACGTCAGCTTGTTGCGCATGCCGGATTGCCTCCTCTATCAGGGGAACCAACTCTCCAAACCACACAATGTTGGGCCGCAACTGCGAGCCCTTCTCGCATAAGTCGCCCGGGTTAAGCTGCCAGCCGTTTACCGGGTAGATAAGACTTTCATCAACAGTGCTTCTCGATTCAAACAAACTTCCATGAAGGTGTATCACATGGGTTGAGCCAGCCCGCTCATGAAGGTTATCTACATTTTGTGTGACCACCGTAACCTCAAAATAATTTTCCAACTCAGCAATGATACGGTGCCCTTCATTAGGCCTTGCCTCAAGCGCACGTTTTCTGCGTTGGTTATAGAAGTCTAAAACAATTTCAGGATTTCGCCTCCACCCTTCGGGCGATGCTACATCTTCAACCCGGTGTCCCTCCCACAAACCTCCGGCATCACGAAAGGTTGGTATGCCACTCTCGGCACTGATGCCAGCTCCGGTAAGCACCACCAGCTTCTTCATATTATTCTGCAGCTTTCTTTTTGCGGGCAAACCCACCCCTGCCCTTCCGCTCGGGGGCGGCATCGGCAAGCGCAACACATTCTTCCAGAGTGAGCTCACTAGGGTTCTTATCCTTTGGAATTTTTACATTCTTGCGCCCGGCTTTTATGTAGGGCCCAAACCGTCCGTTTAATACCTGGATGTCGGGGTTCTCATCAAATACCTTAATTGTCTTGTTCGCATCGGCCAGGCGTTTGCGCTCAATAAGTTCAATACAGCGGGCCAGTGTTATTGAATAAGGGTCATCTTCTTTCGGGATGGAAACATACTTTTTGTCGTGAAGTACATACGGCCCAAAACGACCAATGCCCACCACTACGGTTTTGCCCTCAAACTCACCCATTTGCCGGGGCATCTTCATTAATTCAAGGGCTTCCTCCAGCGTAATGCTTTCAATAAACTGACCCGGACGGAGGCTTGCAAACTTTGGTTTCTCTCCGCCATTGTCATCGGGGTTCTCTCCTATCTGCACGTAGGCTCCGAACCTGCCCAGTTTGGCATAAACTTTCTTGCCCGTTTTCGGATCAATACCCAGTTCGCGACTTTTCCCCACTGATGAGCGCTCAACCTGCTCGGTCTTACGTACTTTTTTGCTGAATGGCTTATAGAAATTGTCAATCATCTTTCGCCACTCCAGTTTTCCTTCGGCTATTTCATCAAACTCAAGTTCGATTTCTGAAGTAAAGGAGTAATCGGTAATATCAGGAAAATGATCAACCAGAAAATCATTAACTACCATTGCAATATTGGTAGGAAACAATTTATTCTTTTCGGCCCCGGTAATTTCTTTCTCTTTGCGCTTGCTGATGGCATCCTCTTTCAGTATAAACACGTTGTATTCGCGTTCAACGCCCTCGCGATTTTCTTTAACCACATAGCCGCGTTTCTGAATCGTTGAAATGGTTGGCGCATAGGTTGAGGGGCGGCCAATTCCCAACTCCTCAAGTTTTTTAACCAGGCTGGCTTCGGTATAACGCGGAGGTGTCCGAGAAAAACTCTGACGCGCCATTAACTGGTTTAGGTTAAGCTCTTGGCCAACGCTTAGGGGCGGCAATACATTGCCGTTCTCCTGCTCGTCATCGTCATCGCGCGATTCCATATACACTTTCAGGAAGCCTTCGAACTTTACCATTTCACCGGTGGCAGTTAACGTTTTATTGCTGGTGGAAATGGAGATGGTAGCCGTTGTTTTTTCCAGCTCGGCATCGGCCATTTGGGAAGCGATGGCTCGCTTCCAGATCAACTCGTACAACCGCTGGGCATTTCTATCCATACCAGGGTCCAACACCGAAAAGTCAGTTGGCCGTATTGCTTCGTGGGCCTCTTGCGCCCCTGAGGATTTGGTTTTGTATTGCCGCAACTGAACAAATTCATTTCCGTAAGCAGAGCTAATCTGTTGTTTGGCTCCCTGTTGCGCTTCGCCTGAAAGATTAACCGAATCGGTTCGCATGTAGCTGATTTTACCGGCTTCATACAGTTTTTGTGCTACCACCATGGTTTGCGATACCGAAAAGCCAAGTTTTCGTGCCGCTTCCTGCTGCAGGGTAGAAGTAGTAAAGGGCGGAGCCGGTGAACGTTTGGCCGGACGGGTTTGCAAGTCGGCAATGGCGTATCGGGCACCTTTACAAGCCTCAAGAAAATCGAGTGCTTCTTTTTCGGTATCGAACCGTTCGCCCAGTTCGGCCTGAAGTTGCTTGCCATTTCCTAAATCGAAGAGTGCAGTTACCCGGTATGAGCTCTTAATAGTAAAGTCGACTATTTCGCGTTCGCGTTCTACCACGAGGCGCACAGCCACCGACTGAACGCGGCCGGCCGATAAACCGGTTTTAATCTTTTTCCAAAGTATAGGCGAAAGTTCGTAGCCCACGAGCCGGTCGAGCACCCTGCGGGCCTGTTGTGCGTTAACCAGGTCAATATCAATGCCTCTTGGGCTCTCCAAGGCGTTAAGAATTGCTTTTTTAGTAATCTCTGTAAAAACAATGCGCCTGGTCTTTTTATCATTCAGGTTCAGCACCTCCTTTAAGTGCCAGGATATGGCCTCTCCTTCCCGGTCTTCATCGCTTGCCAGGTAAACCATTTCGGCATCTTCTGAAAGTTTCTTTAACTTTTCGATAACATCCTTTTTATCCGGGCTGATTTCGTATGTTGGTTCATAACCATTCTCCACATCAATGGCATCTCTCCCTTTCGGTAAATCGCGAACATGCCCCATGCTCGAAGCAACTTTAAACTCCTTCCCCAGGTAGTTTTCAATGGTTTTTGCTTTCGCGGGAGACTCAACAATTACAAGGTTTTTTGCCATGCTTTCTTATCTTCAACGGTTTCAAATATCTGTAAAATTTTAAATAATCAAATTTTGAAGGTGCACAGGTTCCGATGATCACGGTAACTAAGTGATTGAATTACACGGTTGTTGTACGGGTTAGCCAGTATGCAAATGAGTATCGTAATTTCACTCCGTACCTCAAAAAATATCATCGTGAGGTCGCTGCATAGAAGAGTAGTATATTCACGAAAAATTTTAAATGGTATGACACGAGAAGAAGTCATTCAATCATTCGATCCGAATGCTCCGGGCACCACTGGAAATTTATTCGGACTTCCGTTTACTCCTGAAAATGCCGAACTGGTGATTTTACCGATACCGTGGGAAGTTACCGTGTCATATAAAACCGGCACGGCACAGGGGCCAACTGCTATCCTGGAGGCCTCAACCCAGGTTGACCTGTTCGACCGCAATATTCATGACGCCTGGAAAACCGGTATTGCCATGTTGCCGGTAAGCGAAGAAATCACTCGTGAAAACAATCGCCTTCGTCAGCTGTCCGCTCAGTATATTGAAACATTGGAACATGGCACAACCACTTTACCAGACAATCCGGTTGTAAAAAAAATTAACGAAGGATGCGAGAACCTTAATGTATTTGTAAAAGCTACTACTGCCGAATACCTTAAAGAAGGAAAACTGGTTGCCTTACTGGGCGGTGACCACAGCACCCCGCTGGGGTTCATCCGGGCACTGAGCGAACGGTACGACCGGTTTGGAATTTTACAAATTGATGCCCATGCCGATTTGCGAAAAGCATACGAAGGATTTACCTATTCCCACGCTTCTATTATGTACAATGTCCTTAAACTTCCCGCTGTTAACCGGCTGGTACAAGTTGGCATACGCGATTTTTGCGAGGAAGAAATTCAGGTGATGGAACGCTCAATGGGCAGAGTGAAAACGTTTTTTGATGAAGACATTAAGGCCGCGTTAAGCAATGGAAAAACCTGGGACTCCGTTTGCGAAGAGGTGATTGGCGAACTACCGGAGATGGTGTACATCAGCTTCGACATTGACGGACTCGATCCCAAACTTTGCCCTAACACCGGCACCCCCGTTGCCGGAGGATTTGAATTTCACCAAATTACCTACCTGTTGAAAAAACTGGTTTTGGCCGAACGCAAAATAATTGGTTTCGATTTAAACGAGGTAGCTCCAGGTGACAACGAGTGGGACGCCAACGTAGGCGCCCGGATGCTTTACCAGTTATGTAACTGGATGGCCGTATCGCAGGGCAGAGCAAAACTAAGCCGATAACCGCTTTCATCACGAAGCATATCCGGATATTTCCCTATTTTGCCTGCTTATTACCCTGCATGAACGAACTGATACAAACCATCGCCAACGGCATCTGGACACCGGTACTCTTCCTGCTCATCTTAGGAGGAATTTTTTTCTTTTTTTATTCCTTACCCCCAGTTGGAGGACGTGGAAGTGTCG
>CAYNIH010000154.1:0-6573 GCA_964397115.1 uncultured Roseivirgaceae bacterium
CTTTGCACGGGGAATAAACAGGTTGCAAACATTAACCGCTTCCATAAGCAGGCCACCGGGATTACCCCGCATGTCGAGGATGATGGCCGTAGTATTTTGCTCTTTGAGTTTTAAGAGGGCATTCTTAACATTTTTACCCGCTTCGGGAGTAAACTCGGTTAGTTTTATGTAACCGGTTGTTTTGCTCACCAGCCCATAATAGGGCACGTTGCTAATCTTGATTCGCTCCCGTTTAAAATCGAGCGTGAGGGGCTGTTCCATGCCATAACGTTTAACGGTAAGCCGAACGGGTTTTCCTACTTCACCTTTCATTAACTGGCCGGCCGCTTCGCGCGATAACGTAGAGAGGTCAACATTATCAATTTTAAGAACTTCATCGCCAATTTTCAGGCCGCCCTTTTCAGCGGGGTATCCGCCCATGATCATGGTGACAACGGTACGGTTGCCGATTTCGCGGGTAATGGCTCCGATGCCGCCATACTGCCCAGTATTGATCGTCCGGAAATCCTCAATCATGTCTTCCGGAATGTAGTTGGTATAGGGATCGAGGGATTCGAGCATGGCATCAATGCCCGTTTTGATAAGGATGTTCGGATTTATTTCGTCAACATAGCTGGTGTTTACTTCCCTGAACAGGGAAGCGAAAATGTCGAGGTTTTTGGCAATTTCGAAGTAGCGCTCCGCGGGTGGGGTAAAGGAAAAGACAACTGCCGACAGAATACAAAGCAGGGCAAGTATGCGGAGGTTAAATTTCATAGGGAGTAAACGCTTTATGGTTTGGAACGACAAACCTTTAAAAAAGGTGTCCGAATTTAATTTTTCGGAACGTTATTTATTTAAAAGGTTGCAGGGCATACTTGACTGTTAAAACTTATCTGGTATCTGAATGATCCGTACAACGATTTCGTGCGGGTCGCCATCTTTATCGAGCAGGCTAAAGCGCACCATCGGATTGTCTTTTTTGATGTTGCTTTCAACATTCACTACTTCATTGTCCTGCAAGTGCTTTTGAATTTCCTTTTGCAGAATGTAGAGGGCATTGGCAAAATCCACTTCCAGCGGGCTGGGATTATACGTTGATGTTTTCATAGCGTTGAATTCATGATTCAACATTTAAAATTCGATATGTTGATACGGCTTATTTGTCATAAGCAGAGCAGGTAGTTTTTGAATTTCAAATGTAGAATGGTTTACCACCGGATAAGCGCAGAGGCCCAGGTAAAGCCACTGCCGAATGCGGCTAAGCAAATTACGGAATTTTCCTTAATCTTTCCCTCTGCCCAGGCTTCGCTCAGGGCAATCGGAATAGAGGCTGCCGTGGTGTTTCCGTAGCGCTGAATGTTGTTGTAAACCTGGTCATCGCGCAGGCCAAATTTTTCCTGAATGTACTGGCTTATCCTAAGGTTGGCCTGGTGAGGCACCAGCAGGTTGATCGATTCTTTCGTTATGTTGTTGGCGGCCAGGGCCTCCTGAATCGCTTCCATAAACCTGACCACTGCATGTTTAAATACCTGATTTCCGTTCATTACCACTTTGAAACCGGTGGTGTCGAGTATCTGTTCGGGCTGGCGTTCTTCGCGTGGCCGGCTGCTGCCCGGATCGCGCACATATAACTCTTCGGCAAAGCGGCCATCGGCATGAAGGTGGGTGGAGAGAATGCCGGGTTTTTCGGCACGCTGCAATACGGCTGCACCGGCACCGTCACCGAAAATCACGGCCGTGTTTCGCCCGCGGGTGCTGACATCCAACGCGGTAGATTGAATTTCTGCGCCAACTACCAGAACGGTCTTATACATGCCGGTTTTAATAAACTGGTCGGCCGTAGAAAGGGCATAGATGAAGCCGGAACACGCATTCTTGATGTCCATCGCTCCTATTCCTTCCAGGCCCAGCTCGCGCTGCATGATGACACCGGAGCCAGGAAAGTAGTAGTCGGAGGTGATGGTGGCAAATACAATGAATTCAACGTCTTTTTCGGTGAGGCCTGCCCGCTCAAGCGCCATGCGGGCAGCCTTGGCGGCCATGTTTCCTACGGTGTCTTTTGCCGGGTCAATCCACCTGCGTTCTTTGATTCCCGTTCGTTCAACGATCCACTCATCGGTTGTATCCATGAGGGTTGAAAGGTATTGATTGGTGATGACTTGTTCAGGGAGGTAATGCCCCAGGCCTACAATTTTAGATGCGTACATAGGGTTAAAAACGGTACGGTAATACGATGTCCAAGGTACACATAGTTAATTAAAACCTAATAAGCGTTAGGGGTAAAGTTGCGGGTTTCGGGTTACAGGGTTTGGGGTGTGAGGTACGGGTTACAGGGTTCGGGTTTCAAGTAACGGGTTAATATGCACTAAACCCTCTCTCAATAAAGGCAAAAAAACTGTGCTTGAATTCGGCAAATACTTTGGCAAAGTCCGAAACTTCTTCCATCATTCCGGCATGTTCTTTAAAGTACTCCGTGTCGGATTCCTTAAGTTCGTTCAGCATCAGGGCAAGTTTTTTTTCGTGGTCTTTCAGTTTTTTTCTAAGCAGGTCAACCAGTTCGCCCTGGTAGTAGGTTATCAGGTGCTGGTAGTGGTCAATTTGTTTTTTGAATTCCACCTCAGCTGCTTTTGGGGCATGCTGGTCGAGCAGTTTTTGAAAAAAAGCAAGTTCGCGCTTCCATAACTCGCAGGCTGATATCCATTCGGTGGTCTCGCGGTGCATACCAACGAGGCTGGGCTGTAAAATGTATTTTCCGGATTGTCCTGTTACTGATATCATCGTTTTTCAATTTAAGTTTCCTTAAGTTGAAAAAATCAAACGTGGCTTCACCTGACGAGGATCAGGTGTATGGCTGATTTATTTCAGGTGTTAAACCACCACGTTTACGATTTTACCTTTCACTACGATGATTTTTTTTGGCGTTTTGCCTTCGGTCCATTTCTGCACGATGGCCGAAGCCAACACACTTTTTTCTATGTCTTCCTGCGGCATATCGAAGGCAAACGGCATTTGAGCTCGTACCTTTCCGTTTATGGAAATGGGGTAATTAAACGAATGCTCAACCAGGTACTTTTCCTCATATTCGGGGAAGCGGGCATTAAAGACGGTGTCGGAGTGGCCCAGCTTTTCCCAAAGTTCTTCGGCAATGTGCGGGGCAAACGGGGCCAGGGCAATTACCAGCGGTTCAAGTATATTGCGTTTGTTGCAGTTAAGCGACACCAATTCATTCACGCAGATCATGAACTCGCTTACGGAGGTGTTAAAGGAAAAACTTTCAATATCTTTTACAATCTTCTTCAGTGTTTTATGAAGGACCTTCAGTTCTTCGGTTGACGGTTCGGCATCACTCACAACAAGGGTTCCGTTGGCATCGTGAAATAAATTCCAGAACCTGCGAAGAAATTTAAATACACCATCAATACCGTGGGTATTCCAAGGTTTGGATTGTTCGAGCGGACCAAGAAACATTTCGTACAGGCGCAGCGTATCCGCCCCGTATGAATCAATAATGTCATCCGGGTTAACTACATTGTGCTTCGACTTCGACATTTTTTCGACTTCAGTACCGCAGAGGTATGTGCTGTCTTCCAAGATAAATTCGGCCGTAGCAAAATCCGATCGCCACTGTTTAAAGCCCTTGAGGTTCAGCGTATCACCATCCACCAATGCAACATCAACATGTAATGCAGTTGTTTCATATTGATCTTTTAAATTTTTCGAAACAAACGTGTTGGTGCCGTTGATACGGTATACAAACTTAGACATGCCCTGAATGTGCCCCTGGTTTATCAATTTCTTAAAAGGTTCTTCGGCACTTACGAAGCCCAAATCTTTCAGTGCCTTGCACCAAAAGCGTGAGTACAGCAGGTGGCGGGTGGCGTGTTCGGAGCCGCCTATATACAAGTCAACGTCCTTCCAGTATTGTTCTTGTTCGTGTGCACAAAACGTCTGGTCGTTAGCCGGATCCATGTAGCGGTACCAATACCAGCTTGAGCCTGCCCAGCCTGGCATGGTGGTTAATTCGAAGGGATGGCCATGATAGTTCCAGTTCTTTGCGCGGGCCAGCGGAGGTTCACCGGTTTCTGTAGGCTTATACTCATCAATTTCCGGAAGGGTAACGGGCAAATCTTTTTCTGCAATGAGTTTGGGGATACCATCCACAAAGTAAACGGGAAATGGCTCGCCCCAATACCGCTGTCTGCCAAAGATAGCATCGCGCATGCGGTAGTTTACTTTGCCTTTGCCGATTCCTTTTTCTTCTACAAACTTTATCCCTGCCTCAATGGCTTCATTAACGGTGAGGCCGTTCAGAAAGCCCGAATTGATAATTTTGGCGTCCCAGCTAACAAACGCCTCCTCTTGCACATCGGGACCTTCAACAACCTGTGCAATGGGCAAGCCGAACTGTTTGGCAAAGCGGTGGTCGCGTTCATCGTGCCCCGGTACAGCCATTACCGCACCGGTTCCGTATCCTGCCAGCACATAGTCAGCAATCCAGATGGGAATTTTTTGGTTGTTGAATGGATTAATGGCATACGCTCCGGTAAACACACCACTCACGCGCTTTACTTCACTCATCCGTTCGCGTTCGCTGCGGTTTTTCGCCACTTGGATGTAATCGGTTACCGCATTGCGCTGTTCATCGGTTGTGATTTTATCCACCAGTTCATGTTCGGGTGCCAGTACTAAAAATGTGACTCCGAAGATGGTATCAACGCGAGTTGTGAATACTTTGATTTTAGCCCCCCGAAGTAAGCCGGGCCCAACGCTAAACTCCACCTCGCACCCCCGGCTCTTTCCAATCCAGTTGCGCTGCATTTCTTTCAGCGGTTCGGGCCAATCGATAGCATCCAAACCGGCAAGCAGGCGCTCAGCGTAGGCCGAAATGCGCATGCTCCATTGCAGCATGGTAATCCGTTCAACCGGGTAACCACCGCGTTCGCTCACGCCATCCTTGACTTCATCGTTGGAGAGCACGGTACCCAGAGCGGCACACCAGTTTACCATGGTTTCACTCTGGTAGGCAATCCGGTAGTGTTGTAAAAAGGATTCTTTTTCTTTTTCGTTAAAGGTTGCCCATTGGCTGGCTGTAATGAAAGGTGTGTCTTCATCACAAGCTGCCTCAACGTTCTGGTTGCCGTTCCTTTCCAGTTCGGCAATCAAGGTGCCAATTGGTTCAGTCTTTCCAAGATCACCTGCCTTTTTGTTGTACCACGCATTGAACAACTGCATGAAGATCCATTGTGTCCATTTGTAGTATTTCGGATCGCAGGTTTGTACTTCGCGGCTCCAATCGTACGAAAAGCCGATCTTGCGAAGCTGGCGCTTGTAGGTTTCAATATTTTTGGCTGTGGTAAGAGCAGGATGTTGCCCGGTTTGTATGGCATATTGCTCAGCCGGAAGGCCAAAGGCATCAAAGCCCATGGGGTGCAGCACGTTAAAGCCTTTAAGACGTTTGTAACGGGCTACAATGTCGGAGGCGATATAACCCAGCGGATGACCTACATGCAATCCGGCCCCGGAGGGGTAAGGGAACATATCCAACACGTAGTACTTGGGTTTAGATGAATCTATCTTAACCCGGTAAATGCTTCGCTCTTCCCAGATCTGCCTCCATTTTTCTTCAATTTGCTTAATCTCTTCTTTAGTATATCCTGCCATAGTAATCCAACGGGTTCAACCGAAACTGCAAAAATAAGCGAATCCGGTAAAAGCCCATCGAATGGTTCAAACGCCTTGGCCGGCTACCGAGTTTAGTAATTCAATTCTTTCAACTTTTAGGACTTTCTTACTTTGTCCCGTTCAGATGAGATAAGCATATGGTAGTTGCGGGCAAATGGGATAAGGGCTTTAGCAATTGGCTCAATTGGCAGAGGAGGGGTCAGGCAATAAATTTAGCTGTGATTTCTTCAATATCTGATTGTTTGATTGGTTTGGTAATAAAATGAACAACCTGCTTATAGGTCATCACTTTTTCCTTATCGGCTTTACTGTTTGAACTGGTTAAGATAATAACCCTGGTTTGGTTGGTAAGGTGTGCGGGTAGCTGAGCAAACCGTTCAAGGAATTCAAAGCCATCGGTTTTAGGCATATTTAAATCAAGAAAGATGACATCGGGCAGTTCCTCACCGGATGCCGAAAGTAACCACTGCAGCGCCTCATCGGCCGACTTGTAGGAAACCAGTTTCCTGCTAAAATTATAGACCTCTAAAAACCTCCGCTGGATAAACAGGTCGATATCACTATCGTCAATCAGCAGCGTCACGTTAACCATATGGGAGAGGTGTTAGTTTTAATTATACGACCATTCCGATTAAATTTAATTGAAAATTGGCAATTTGAGGTTTTTTAGGAATAAAAAATGTAGTAAAATTGAAACCTAAACCCTTATTCTGATGAATATCAAACAACCCATTTACTTATTAAGTATTCTATCCTTCATCTCAATATTGTTACTTGCTTCGTGCGGCTCATCGGGCAGCGATAAAGAAAAGAACTCAACCGAATTTGATGAGGCCAACAACACCCTGAAGAAGTCCATTGAGGACGTAGTGTACGGAATCCCTTCGCCATCGGAAATCCCCTACATGA
>CAYNIH010000155.1:0-6570 GCA_964397115.1 uncultured Roseivirgaceae bacterium
TTTAAGTAAGGCAACTTCATCGGTGAACTTGCCGCCATCAAAAAAACTATCGGGAGTTACATTTAAAATGCCCATCACCAGAGGCACATCAAGGGTAAGCAGCCGCCCGCCAATGTTCAGTGTTTTGTTCGTTGAAAAAACCTTATTTTGCCCCGCTGAAAACATATGCAAGAAAAAACGGAAACCGAATATAGGAACGTCATCGCCACCTGCAAAGCATTGTTTCTTCAAAAGACAAAAGATTACGGCACCGCCTGGCGCGTGATGCGGCTTCCGTCCATTACGGATCAGATTTTTATTAAAGCTCAGCGCATCCGGAGCATTCAGGAAAAAGGTGTGCAAAAAGTCAGCGACCCGATAACGGATGAGTTTATCGGCATTGTCAATTATTGTGTTATTGCGCTCATTCAGCTTACACTGGAAAAAAATGCGAAAACAGACCTGAGCGTTACTGAAATTGAGCCGATGTACGATGCGGTGATTGAGGAAACCTTTGCGTTGCAGAAAAATAAAAATCATGATTATGGCGAGGCCTGGCGCGATATGCGTGTGGCCTCCATCACCGACATTATCCTGATGAAACTGCACCGGGTAAAGCAAATTGAAAACAATGAAGGGAATACCCTGGTTAGCGAAGGGGTAAAAGCCAACTACCAGGATATGATCAACTACGCAGTATTTGCATTGATTTTATTGTCGGGTAACCGATAATCTGGAAGCGATAACCGCTAACTATTTATAAACCATGATTAGAAAATTCATCGATTACTTTTCGCGTTATCTGGTAGGCGGATTGTTTATTTTTTCGGGGCTTATTAAACTGAATGACCCGGTAGGAACTGAAATCAAACTGGAAGAGTACTTCGAGGTATTTGCAGTTGATTTTGGCCCTTTCTTTCGTGTTTTTATTCCTTACGCCCTTGAACTCGGCCTTGTATTGATTGTGCTCGAGGTGGTGCTTGGTGTTGCCGTGCTGATACACTATCGGATGAAAGTAACCACCACGGTGCTGCTTGTGCTCATCATTTTCTTTACTTTCCTTACGGGCTATTCAGCCATTTTCAATAAAGTTACCGATTGCGGCTGCTTTGGCGATGCGATAAAGCTTACGCCCTGGCAGTCGTTTTACAAGGATCTCATCCTGATAGTCTTTATCCTTCACCTGTACTGGCACCGCAAAAAGTTTGACCCCGTGTTACGGACAAGGGAAGGGCATGCGGTTATTCTCGCTACAACACTTCTGTGTTTTTTTCTTGGCGGTTACGCCATCCGGCATTTGCCGTTTATTGATTTCAGAGCCTACAAAGTCGGCAACACTATTCCCGAACAGATGACCTTGCCGCCAGGTGCCAAACGCGACAGCGTGGTGATGACCTTTATTTATGAAACAAACGGAAAACGGGTTGAGCTAACCATGAATGAACTGAGCAGGGTTGATTCAACCTACCAGTTTGTTGACCGCAAAGATAAGCTGGTGCGCCAGGGCGACCGGCCAAAGATTACCGATTATGCCGTAACCGACCGCGATGGACAAACGGTAACGCAACAAACGTTTCAGGGAGCAAAACTTTTTTTGATCATCCACAACGTAAACCAGGCATCGGTTAAGAACATAAGCCGTATCCGTGAGCTGAGTAAGGCCCTCGAAGGCAAAGTGGATGTGTGGGTGCTAACCGCATCGCCCGAAGTGGAATTTGAGGCATTCCGCCACGAGCATCAACTTGCCGTTCCATATTATTTTGCCGATGCCACCGTACTGAAAACCATTGTGCGGTCTAACCCCGGGCTTACTCTTTGGGTACATGGAACGGTGCGCGGCATGTGGCACCACAACGATACGCCTTCGGCTGAACAGGTTATCGGCTTAGCGCGGCAGCCATGAAGATTTTCCTTATCGGCATGCCGGCTTCCGGCAAAACTACACTGGGAAAAGCGCTGGCCGATAGGCTGGATCATTTGTTTATTGACCTGGATGTTGAAATAGAAAAAAAGGAGAATTGCTCGATAAAGGACCTGTTTGCCCAACGGGGTGAGCCGTATTTCCGGCAGGTGGAGGCTTCCCTGCTCCGGGAAGTTTCAATGAGCCACCGGTCGTTTGTTATGGCTACCGGAGGAGGAACCCCGTGTTTTTATGAGGGCATCGAATTTATGAACAGCGTTGGCGTTACGGTTTTTCTTGATGTCTCTGTTGACGAACTCTCCGTGAGGCTGAATCGCCACCAGGCAGCGTACCGACCCCTGCTGCACGCAATTGCTTCCATCAGCGAAACCTTGCAACAATTGCGCTCATCCCGCCTGAGATTTTATGAACAGGCAACTTACCGGGTTACCCAACCCGATCCGGACAAGTTGATTGACTTATTAACCACTAAAAGGTGAACCCCACTGTGAGCATAACAGAGCTCACCTTGTTTGTAAGGTTAGCCACTGGCCCCGTGCCATCCTGGAAGATATACGGACTATAGAAGTTATTTCCTTTGGAAGCCAGCCATGCCAGTTCGGCAAAAAAATCACTCAGGCGCAGGCCAATGCCTGTACTAATTGTTTGCACCTTCAAATCCGCACCGGTGGTTGATAATGGGTTGGCTTGCATGTTATACCCTGCACGGAAGCGCAGTTTTTCGTACCGAAACTCTGCACCCAAACGGTAGTTTACCGCGCTGGTAAATAGTTCCTTTATTCGCTCATTATCCTCTGAAAAGGGAATGCCGCTGATATCGGAACGGTATTTTGCCTTGCCATAATTTACAAACTCAACGTCCCCGGATATAAATCCGAAACTGCCCGCAAAAATGGCTGCGCCCAGGCTTAGCCTCATGGGAGTAGTCAGGCTGTACTCCGAAACAAGCGGCTGTGCTGAGCGCTCCTCAATGAACGAACGGCTGTCGTTCCACGCTGTACGCACTACTGAGGTATAGGAGTCGGTTAGCTGGTAGTAGGTAGGCGTTACGAACGACATACCCAACTGCACAACATCAACCGGTCTGTAGATCAGTCCAAGTGTAAGGTTTACCCCTGAACCGTCAATGGTAATTTTTTCTTCAAACTCAAGGTAGTCCAGCGGGTTGTAGGACGGGTCATCGCTGAACTCAAAATTCTCTTCCCGATATTTCCGTTTGAAGTTATATCGCAGTGTTGTAATGCCAATGTTAGCTCCAAAGAAGAGTTTATCATTATAATTGCCGCCATAGGCCAGCGACCATTGATACTGGCTTCCCTTAACAGACACCCGCTCCATCCGTTCCAGCGTACGGGTTTCGCCCGGTATGGGCTCCAGTTCCGAATAGTATTGAATATAATCATCGGGCATTACCGGGTTGGTGTTGTTGGGATCGTCAGCGAAGGTGTTAATTAAGTATGTGAGGTAACTCTGCCCAGTGACATAATCATAATTTAGCAATGGAATTGACCCGTGCGGAGCCGGTAATTGTTCGGGGGTGAACCCTGTTGCATCTTCAATAAACCAGTCAACTACTGAAGATAAGTTGTCTGTGCCGTTGTATGAAAAGGTTCGGTTAAAGTCATTAATTCTCGACATGCTGATGCCGAATGATCCACCGATGTAGCCGCTGGTATTTTTAGGGTTGCTGAAAACGTAGCTGAGCCCGGGTATGGTAAAGACAGTTTTCGGATTGTTGGTTGTGTTACCCAGGTGCTCCGTTGCTGTGGAGTAAAAATTTAATGCGGGCGAAAAGGTAAACTCCGATCGGTTGTACATGCCCAGCCCTGCCGGGTTCGACAGCGCAGAACTGAAGTCGCCTCCGAGGGCAATTTGCGCTCCGCCAAGCGATTGGAACCGGGCGCTGCCGCCCGGTTGGGTGCGGCTGAACAGTAACGCATTTTCAATAAATCCCTGCGCAACAACCCAGCTCGGAGCACACAATATGATTCCTGTAAGGTGAAAGATAAGCCTGATGCTCATGCCCGCTGAATAACCAGTTTGTTAATCCCTGCTGCGGGAGCGGCTCCCGGAGGAGGGTGCGTTGCGTGAACCGCCCGAAGGAAAAGTACTGCTTCGCGAAGGCGTGTAGGAAGGCCGGCTGTCGCGATAGGTGTTGGTTCTGTTTTGTGTTGGACTAATGTAAGAGTCACGCGCATAGTTCCGTGAAGGCGTAACGTTTTCAGTTGAATTGGTAGTTGTGCTTCGGGTTGTGCCCCTTCGGCTTGGCCTTACGTAGTAGTCATCGTCACTGCGGGTACGGCCGCTGGTATTATTATTCGCCTGGCTGCCGGAATTATTATTTCTGTAATGATTGCGTACATCACCCGCTACAACCGTGTTGCCTGAGGGGCGCTTGCCATAATTTACACGGGTGCGTTCATTGCTACCATAATAATAATAATAGTACGGATGGTTCCAATACGACCAGGAAGGGCCCCAAAAAGTATTGCACCATGGATTGACCCACGTGTTACCCCACGAGTATCCCATTGTTACGCTCCAGCCACTTCCCCATGGCGACCAGTAGGAATTGAATCCGTAGTTCCATCCCGGACCATACCCCCAAAACGGGTTCATCCAAGGATCATAAAAACCATAATACGGAGCATACCCGTTATTGAAACGGGCTGGTCCGTACCAACCGGTATACCATGGATTACTCCAGGTATTATTGAAGGAGTTGCCATAATAACCGGTGTTTGTTGTTGTAACAGGCGAATAACCTTCAATAAAATAGTTCTCTTCGTCAGCACTGGCTTGTTCAGCGTTAGCGCGCGCTACATACTCGGGGTTAACTTGCCGGGCAGCATAGCTGTCGGTTGGATTTAGGGTGCTCTCTTGCTTATCAGCTTCCTGAAAATGCTGGCGCCTGGTGGCTTCATAATTACTCACGTAGCTATCGACTGGTGCACTGGCTGCCTTTTGGCGATCCTTTGAGCGAAAGTACAGATCATCATGCTCCTGTGCGAAGGCCAGCACGGCCGATACCATCACCATCCAAATTCCTATGTACGCTTTCATCTGCTTTCGGTTTGTATTCTAACTGTTGTAACGTATAAAGCCGTTAAAAGTATCCATTAAAATTACAAAAATCGGTCAAAAAAAGGGCGCGCTACTTTATTGGCGCATAACCTCCTGTATATTTGCCCACAATCTGTAAGCGACAATAATTATACCAGAGATGGCAAAGGAAATTCCAGCGCGAAGTGAGGATTACTCGTTGTGGTACAATGAGTTAGTTAAAAAGGCCGACCTGGCCGAACATTCGGATGTGCGGGGCTGCATGGTGATTAAGCCGTATGGCTACAGCATTTGGGAAAAAATGCAGCAGGCTCTTGATACGATGTTTAAAGAGACTGGCCACGTTAATGCGTATTTTCCATTGTTCGTGCCTAAGTCATTTTTGGCGCGCGAAGCCGACCACGTAGAAGGCTTTGCCAAGGAATGCGCCATCGTTACTCATTACCGGTTAAAAAATTCCGATGATGGCAAAGGTATTGTTGTCGATCCGGATGCAAAGCTCGAAGAGGAGTTAATCGTTCGCCCAACTTCCGAAACGATTATCTGGAACTCCTATAAAAAATGGGTTCAATCCTACCGCGACCTGCCCATTCTCATCAACCAGTGGGCTAATATTGTGCGGTGGGAGATGCGCACAAGGCTTTTCCTTCGCACGGCCGAATTCCTTTGGCAGGAAGGACACACCGCCCATGCCACCGCAAAAGAAGCCGTTGACGAAACCCTGCAGATGCTGAACGTATATGCCGAGTTTGCCGAGAAGTTTATGGCGTTGCCGGTTATCAAAGGGAAAAAATCGGAAGGTGAAAAATTTCCGGGTGCAATCGATACCTATTGCATTGAAGCCATGATGCAGGATGGCAAGGCACTGCAGGCGGGCACCTCGCACTTCCTCGGACAAAATTTTGCCAAAGCATTTGATGTGCAGTTTGCCACCAGGGAGGGAAAGCTTGACTATGTTTGGGGAACGTCATGGGGGGTAAGCACCCGGTTGATAGGCGCTTTGATTATGGCCCACTCCGATGACGATGGTCTGGTGCTTCCTCCAAAGCTTGCGCCCATCCAGGTAGTTATTGTGCCGATATTCAGAAATGAAACGGAACTGGCCGCGATACGCGATAAAGCGAACCAGGTTATACACGATCTCCGCAGGCACAACATTACCGTTAAGTTTGATGACCGCGACACCCACAAACCGGGCTTTAAGTTTGCCGAGTGGGAGTTAAAAGGTGTGCCGGTTCGGCTGGCCATGGGTCCGCGCGATTTGGAAAACGGCACGGTTGAAGTGGCCCGTAGGGATACAAAAGAAAAACAAGTAATGCCCATTGACCAGGTAGCCCTGAACGTTGTGGTCCTGCTCGAAGCAATACAGAAGAACATTTATAAAAAAGCGCTTGACTTCAGGCAGCAACTTACTACCCCCGTTGATTCATTTGATGACTTCAAAAAAGTGATCAGCGAAAAGGGTGGATTCGTTTCGGCCCACTGGGACGGCACCAAAGAAACCGAAGCGGCCATTAAGGAGCAAACAAAAGCAACTATCCGGTGTATTCCGCTTGATGTGGAAGAGGAGGCCGATGGCCCAGCTTGATCTCTTCGGTCGACGCCGC
>CAYNIH010000156.1:0-6540 GCA_964397115.1 uncultured Roseivirgaceae bacterium
ATTGTATCGGGGGAGTCTCAGTTGGCTGGTAATGCCTCAAGTTTTTTTACACTGGGGAATAATGCAATAATCCGGGTCCAATCTACCGATGCTTCTGGTGCCATTCAAACCGGATCAGGGCAGGGAACAACTACGGGTAACATCCGCGTAGGAACCCGTACTTATAATTCTGGGTCTCAAGTTATCTACAGTGGCTCGGCAGCGCAGTTTATGGGCAATGGCCAGCCTACAGATGCCGGGATTACCACCATTGTTAATAACACTTCAGGTGTTACGCAGGTAGCCACTACCACACTTAACCTTCTCGGCAATCTGACAATTCAAACCGGGGATTTGACCGTTTCTAATGCTTCGTTAAGTATTGGCGGTACAGCTGACCTGCAGGGCGGAGACATTCTGTTCACCTCTGCAGGTACGGCACGAACCCTTACGTTTAATGGCGATGTGCTCTTAGGAACCAATATTGCAGTTACCAGTGGCACCGCCAACGCCAATATCATTTTTAATGGTGATATCACGGGTGGAGGAACGTTAGGTTTCAGCGGGGTAAACAGTAATTTAACCATCAATGGGGCTGGCAATGTGGAAATTCCTTTATTGGGCACCACTTCACTGGAAACCTTAACCTGTAACCGTACAGGCACGGTAACCTTTAATCAGTCACTAAATGTGAACACGAATGCCGGAGCCAGCACGTTCGATATAACTAATGGTAGCGTAATTCTAAATGGAGATTTGAATGGCCGCAATGTAACGATTAATAATTCTAGTAACCTCGAGATAAACGGAAACACCAACCTGACCAACACGCTAACGATCACTGATGGCACCGTTCAAACAAATGGTACCCTAGATGTAGGCAATGATCTGGTCATTACTGCCGGTAGCCTTGATGCCAACGGTGATGTTACCTTAACGGATGATATGACGCTGGGTGCTGGCGCCCTATTTTATTTTGAAGACCAAACGGTAACGCTGAACAGCCAGCTTAACAACCCGGTAGCCACTCCTGGCTTTTTTTCTGCAAACAGTAATTCGGTACTGAATATCCTTAACACGGGTGCTTTTACTGGCGATGGAACGGTTAATATTCTGGCTTTTGATCCAGGGGGTAATTCACTGGGCAGCCTGGTTCTTAACCGTCCTACCGGAGGAACCCTTGTAGCCCTTAACAGCACGCTGACAATTGCCAATTCGCTTGATTTGTTGGATGGAGGATTTCTGAATACATCCGGGTTGGGCTTTAGCAACGGTGCGGTGCTTACCCGCAATTCAGCCGCAAGTTTTGTTGCAGGCAGTGCCGTTCCTACTGGCGGCCCTTACGACTTAATTCTTACCGGGGGAACAATGACAACCGGAGTGGAAGCTCAAGGGTCATTAAATGATATTACCAGCAATTCGACAGGTACAGTGACCCTTGGTGGAGCCGTAAACGCAATTGGAGATCTTACCATTAACTCCGGAACATTCACTTGCGGAACAAATTCTGTATCGGTTGCCGGCTATACACACAATGGAACTACCTTTAATGCTCCCAGCACCACATTAACCTTAACTGGAGATTTTGTTAACAACGGGACATTTAACCGCAACAACGGCACCGTGGTATTCAATGGCGCCAGCACCATTTCCGGAACGGTTAACCCGATTTTTCAGAATATTCAAATTGAAGGTACACTCAGCGCTCCGCTTACATTGAACCTTACCGGGGATTTTACCAATAACGGAACTTTTACACCAGGGTCGGGTACGGTTGTTTTTACTAATACAGCTAATGGAACTAAAACCATAAGCGGTACGTCAACTACAACATTTAATAACCTCACGGTTCAGAAAAACACTGCGGCAACGGATGCTTCGGTTAACGGAACCGTTAATCTGACAGGAGTGCTTACACTGAATACGAATGCCGTTTTGGATGCCGATGGTCCGGGTTCAGGTGTTCTTACCCTTATTTCTTCTGCGGATGATCCTACCGTGGATGCGAGCGTGGAGCCTTTAACCGGATCGGCTGCAATTACCGGCAATGTTACCGTGCAGCGGTACATGGCCATTGAAGGACCGCCTGCATCAAACAATCGTATTTATCGGTATATATCGTCTCCTGTTCAAAATGCTACGGTGGCCGATATCCAAAACGAAATTCCTGTTACAGGAGGGTTTACCGGATCGAGTACCTGCAGCGGTTGCCTTACCAATCCTTCGATGTTTAGTTATAATGAAACCGTTACCACCGGTGGAATTAACGGAGGCTACGAGGCATTTCCGGTATCCTCTAATACTGAGCAGCTTGTTCCTGGCAGGGGTTATGCAGTTTTTGTCCGGGGAAATGTTGACCCTGTTGTGTCTGCGGGTTCTGCATTATTTGATGTTCGCGGTCCGATTAATTCGGGTACGATTTCGCTAGGCAACCCTTCCGGCCTTACGTTTACTTCTTCTGGTGTTCTGGCAGATGACGGCTGGAACCTGGTTGGTAACCCGTTTCCTTCTACTATCGACTGGAATGCCGCCACCGGGTGGGTCCGTCCGGCTGCTCTTGATGCTACTATTTATATCCGGAATAACGGAAGCGACCCGCAGACCTATGCCACCTGGAATGGGGTAACCGGCACCAACGGTGGTTCGCGTTACATTGCCATGGGCCAGGGTTTTTGGGTTAAACTCAACAATACGCCCTCGCCTGCAACATTGTCTGCCAACGAGAACGTAAAGGTTGCCGGCCAGCAAACTACTTTCTTCAGAAACGGATCTCCTGATGACCTGCTTCGCATTACGCTTAAAAATGGTTCAAAGTCCGATGAGACTGTAATCCATTTCCGCGAGGATGCCACCGATGCCTTTGACAGCCATGCTGATGCCTGGAAACTGGCCAACGCCACTATCAACCTGTCTTCCCTTAATCCGGCTAATGAAAAGTTGGCCATCAATTCGCTGGCACCATTTAACTGCAGCGGAGAGGTTAATTTGGATATCAGTAATGTCACTCCCGGGAATTACCTGTTTGAATTCTCTGAATTTGAATCGTTCGGTGAAGCGGTATCCATTTCGTTGATTGATAATTTTACGGGAACGGTTAAAGACGTTCGTACCGGCCCTTACAATTTTCAGGTTACCACTGCTCTCCAAAGCTATGGCAGTAACCGGTTTAAGGTGCAGTTTGCCGCACCGGAGATTCAATCCGATTTCATTGTTCAATCGGCCACTGTATGCCAGGGTCCCAGCGGGTCGTTAACCCTTGAAAATACACAGAATGGTGTTTCATATCAGGCCAGATTCAACGGACAACCCATATCTGACGTTGGCTATGGGGATGGCGGCTCCCTTGAATTAGCGCTCAACACGGTCAATATGCCAACCGGAAGCAATCCGATTATCATTGAGTCATTTATTTCGGGCTGTAAAGTAGAAAAGCCGCATATCCTGGAGGTGGCTCCCACGGATAACCTTACCGGTGCAGAAGGTGGTGAGGCATGTCAGTCCGGATCCGTGGTATTAACAGCCATTGGTGCACCGGCCGAAACTTCGGTGTTGTGGTATGAATCGGCTGATTCATCAATTCCTGTTGGAACGGGAACGGAATTTACCACTCCTGTTCTAACAGAAACCAAAACATACTATGCAAGTGTTCGTAATAATGCTGGCTGCGAAAGTGTTCGTACACCGGTTACGGCAGCGGTTCATCACTATGAACCGGCTGAGATATCAGTTATTGAGGGTACCAACGTACTCCGTTCAAATTATGCCGAAGGAAATCAGTGGTACAGGAACAATATAATCATCCCCGGGGCGGACGGTCAGGAGTATCTGGCTATGCAGTCGGGCATCTATAAAGTGGTCGTTCAGATCGCTTCCTGCGAAACAACTGCGGAAATGCCTCTGATCATTACGGCAACGGAAGAATCTGCTGGTTCAGGTGGCTCATTTAATGCATACCCTAATCCTACTTCCGGGTGGGTTTTACTCCGTTCGGATAAAGATTATTTGATTAACGTACTGGATAGTAAGGGTTTGCTTATCGGAAGCGTAAAACTGGTACCCAATGGTGCAGAAGGATTTACAGGAATTTTTGATTTGCGTGCGTTTCCGTCAGGATTGTATATATTTAAAGTTGTTGGTGGAAGGAAACCTACCTTAAAGATTTATAAGAATTAAGCTTGTGCAATACCTGAAGAAGACCTTCTTTACTGTGTATTTCAGCCTCCTCTTAACAGGGGCTGTTGCCCAACCTGGCGACCCGTGTCCTAACCCGCCCTGCGACCCGGATGTTCCGATATCAGGTATTGAAATTCTCCTCCTGACCGGGGGGGCTTTAGGGGTTGGTAAATTATTACAGCAACGGAAAAAATCAGGGTAATTGTGTTTACCAGGTTAGTTCGGAATCTCAAAGTTCTTCCTCGGTGGGTAATTATTGTATTGGATTTGAGTATTATAGCGTTTTCGGCCTTCCTTGCATTTTTACTCCGCTTTAATTTTCAGTATCAGGATCTCGAAACGAACAACGTAACCTGGGGTGTCCTTATCTATACAGGTTGCGGCTTGGCGGCCATTCTCATTTCAGGAAGTTACCGAGGCATTATCCGCTATACAGGCATACAAGATGGGGTACGCATTTTTTTTATGTTGCTTGCCAACCTGACGTTGGTAGCGTTAACCAACCTGATCTATTATTATAACAAATCGGTAAACCTGATACCTTATTCTGTTGTACTCATTGCTTTCCTTTCTTCTTTTCTGCTGCTGTTTAATTATCGGTTACTCGTAAAGTACTTGTTTGCCTATTACCGGAACGCTATGGTTAAAAAGTCGCGGATACTCATCTACGGTGCGGGTCATTCCGGTATGCTTACCAAGCAGGTGATTGACTCCTCTACAGGCATGCAGGTAGTGGGATTCATTGAAGATGATCCGCATAAAGCGGGTAAATTGCTTTCGGGAGCGAAAATTTACCTGAATGAGAACCTGGAGGACTTGCTTTACAATCTGCAGGTGAACGAGGTGATCATCACCATTAAGAATTTATCGTACGAAAGGAAATCTGACATAGTGGACATCTGTCTGAAGAATCAGGTGAAAGTCAGGATGATACCCCCTATTGACCGGTGGGTTAGAAGTGAATTAAGCATAAAACAGATCAAGGAGATAAAGATTGAAGATTTGCTTGAACGGGAAACCATTCAGCTACCTAGCGAAAATGTAAGCCGCGAATTGGCTGGCAAGGTAATAGCGGTTACCGGGGCTGCTGGTTCAATCGGAAGCGAGATGGTGCTCCAGATTTTAAATTATAGCCCGAGTAAAATTGTTTTAATTGACCAAAGTGAGTCTGCCCTATATGCTCTCGAACAGGAGTTAATCACTGCAAAAAGACAAGTAGCCTGTTATCCTTACGTAGCTGACATTACCAACACAGGCCGGATGGAGGCAATTTTTGAAGAACATCGTCCGCAGATTGTATTTCACGCTGCGGCTTACAAGCATGTGCCCATCATGGAGAGTAATCCCTATGAGGCGGTGCTGTGCAACATTCTTGGAACAAAAATCGTTGCCGATACTGCAGTTAAGTACAACGTTGAGAAGTTTGTCATGATATCAACGGACAAAGCGGTTAACCCGACCAGCGTGATGGGCTGTTCAAAGCGGATTGCGGAGATTTACGTACAATCCTTAAACAGGCACCTACAAACAAAAATAGGAAGGCGGTCGCTGTTCATAACCACTCGTTTTGGTAACGTATTGGGGTCCAACGGTTCTGTTATTCCGTTATTTAAAAAGCAAATAGAATCCGGTGGCCCTGTTACCGTTACACACCCTGAGATTACCCGTTATTTTATGACTATTCAGGAGGCCTGCCAGTTGGTGCTGGAGGCGGGGGCCATGGGGCAGGGTGGAGAGGTATTTATCTTTGACATGGGTCGTTCTATCAAAATACTTGATCTGGCTAAAAAGATGATCCGCCTTTCGGGTTTTGAGCCGGGCAAGGATATCGACATTGTATTTACAGGATTACGGGAAGGAGAAAAACTTTTTGAAGAATTATTAAACGACAAGGAAAATACGGTGCCCACACATCACAGTAAGATTTTAAAGGCACGTGTTGCCGAATTGGACTACAACGAAGTAAATAATTATATTGAGTTGTTCTGGGATCTGATCAACGACAGGAATGAGTTGAAAATGGTTGCCCTGATGAAGGAAATTGTGCCTGAATTCAGGAGCAATTATTCGCGCTACGAAATACTGGATAAAAAAGCTACCTGATTTTTACCTGCGTTTTCTATAATAGGCTTTTCGCTTATTCCGGTAAAGTTTTTTCTGAGTGCTGCCAAATAGAAAATTATGCGGCAAGTAGTACTCTACTTTTATCATCAAATGATAGTAGCTGTCGTCTGCTTCGGGGTTGCCGCGCTGCGTTCCGGCTGCAACGGGTGGTAGTCCCAATTCCGGTCTGCGATCAGAAAGCGCCTGGGCAATCGGATCGCTAAAAGCCCCTGGTCCCAAATGCACGGTGCTGACATCGTCCAGGTAATCGGTGAAAAGCTTCCG
>CAYNIH010000157.1:0-6452 GCA_964397115.1 uncultured Roseivirgaceae bacterium
GTGCAGCGGTAATAGTCATTGGGATAGTTATGCCACACATCGTTGTAGTCAAACACCATCGCCACCGAGCCGATGGCGATGCCGACGCCCTGGCCTGAACCCTCGCACCGTTTCTGGACCACGATGTTGTTCTTGACCACCGTCCCACCGAACGTCGCATATACGCCGCCGCCATAGGTGATGTGGGCCGCGCAGACGTTGCCGACAAAGGTGTTGTTGTCCTGGCGTTTCAGCACCACTTCGCAGCCCGTACGCTGTACCAAATCTTCGCGTTTGATTTCCTGCTCCAGTTTATCCGGTTTTCCGGCAAACTCCAGCGGGTCGTCAACAGTATAAATAATGCTCTCTATCCCGCGCGTGGTAATGGTTAACTGGTAAATGCGCTGGCGGTAAGGCTGGTGGGGAGTGTGGGCATCGGCCTGCTCTACATACAGCCAGTATCCATCGGTGCGGTGCTGCCAGATGGGATAAACGGTCAGACGGATATCATAAAAACTGGAGTCGCGCCTGGCCTGCTCCTGCGAACTGAACTGGCCCACCATCCAGTCGCGCAGTTCGCGCAAATCCCGGTCTGACTGAGCCAACATACCCACCGAAGGCAGCACAACGAAAAAACTTAAGATCAAATAGTTCATGTTTTTCCAGCCTGATATCCGGCTGCCGCATAATAAAAGATGTAAAGATAACACGGTACGACACACCAGAAGAATGCCGTTTGCGGGCTAAGCGCGAAGCCTTCCGGGTTAACGAGGTGTCCGTAAAACTGGGGGATGATTGCTCCACCCGCAATTCCCATAATCAGAAGCGCTGCCCCGATTTTTGTAAACCGCCCCAGGCCGTCAATCGCCAGCGGAAAAATTGCAGGCCACATTAATGCGTTTGCCAATCCAAGCAACGCGATAAACAAAATGCTGGCGTAGCCCGAAGTTAACCAGGCCAGCGTTGAAAACACTACACCCGTTATTGCCGAGTATTTCAGCGCATCCTGCTGCCGGATGTATTTGGGTATAGTAATGATCCCGATGATGTAGCCGGCCACCATCGACCACAGCGTGTACGAAGTAAAATTTTTGGTTTCATCCAGGCTCATGCCGAGGGCTTTTCCATAAGGACCAATCACATCGCCTGCCATCACCTCCGCACCCACGTAAACAAAAATGCAAAGGGCGCCTAATAATAAATGAGGAAATTGAAGAATACTGCTTTTACTTTTCGATAACGAACTTTCCGAATCCTCCTGTCCGGTTTCAATTTCAGGAAGCGAAGAGAACCAAATCATAAGCGCCAGCAGGCCAAGCACCATGGCCATAATGAGGTACGGCATGATGATGCGCTGGGCAAGGGTGTGCATGAGGGCCGTGCGGGTTTGCTCATCGGCAGCCGAAAGAATCTGCGATTCGATTTCCGAAGCACCGCTGAGCACAATGGCGCTAAGTATCAACGGACTTAACGCACCGGCCACTTTGTTGCAGATGCCCATAATGGAGATTCGTTTCGCGGCCGATTCAATCGGGCCGATAATGGAGATGTAGGGGTTGGATGCCGTTTGAAGCAAGGACAACCCCATGCCCTGAACAAACAAGCCCGTAAGAAACAACCCGAAATTGCGCGTGTTGGCAGCAGGAATAAACAGCAAGGCTCCCGCGGCCATCACCACAAGCCCCAGGGCCATGCCTTTTTTAAAACCGGTTTTGTTAAGGATGAATGACGATGGAATGGCCAGGAAAAAATAGGCCATGTAAAATGCGAACGTTACCAGCAATGCCTGTGCATCGGTTTTTAATCCGCAAGCCAGTTTCAAAAAGGGGATGAGCGTGCCGTTAAGCCAGGTAACAAACCCAAAAATGAAAAACAGAATACCAATGATAATAATAGAGTAGGTATAGTGGTTGGTCTTTTGCGGCATACCTTTATTTTTGGTTCAAATAATTGCCCATTATACAGTAAAATCAACAAAGCACCATGAGCACACCGCGTAAATTGACCCTGCTGGTACTGGCGGCCGGCATTGGCAGCCGCTATGGCGGCATTAAACAGATTGACGGCTTTGGTCCGAATGGCGAAACGATTATGGACTATTCGCTGTACGATGCCATCCGTGCAGGGTTTACCAAGGTGGTCTTTATTGTGCGCGATGAAATACTGGAAATTGTAAAAGAGAAGTTTTTACCTAAACTCAGCGGCAAGGTAAAGGTAGAGTTTGTCATTCAATCCATGGATAAACTCGTTCCCGCAGCCTATCAGAACCCGGAACGGAAAAAGCCCTGGGGCACCGGCCATGCCATGTTGTGCGCAATAGACGTGATTGATGAGCCCTTTGCCGTTATCAATGCCGATGATTTTTACGGAAGGTTGGCTTTCAGTAATGTGGCAGAATTTTTCAGCACCCCTGACGGGCAAACGGATCATGCCCTGGTGGGTTATACCTTAAAAAATGTTCTTTCTGAATATGGCAGTGTTTCGCGCGGGGTAGGCGAGGAGGATGCCAACGGTTACCTTACTTCGGTGGTTGAGCGCAAAACGATTGTAAAAGAAAACGGAAAAATTATCGCCAAAGAACCCGAAGGCGACATTGTTATGAACCCCGAAGCAAAAACGTCCATGAACTTCTGGGGCTTTCATCCCTCCATTTTTCCGGTGTCTGAAAAATTGTTTATGGAGTTCTTAAAGAATAACCACCATGATGTAAAATCCGAATTCTTCATTCCCATTATCGCCAACTCCCTTGTTAAAAGCGGTCAGGGAAAAATCAGAGTAATATCGGGAGGAGAGGTTTGGTTTGGCGTTACCTACCAGGAAGACAAAGAAG
Source organism: uncultured Roseivirgaceae bacterium (assembly GCA_964397115.1). Classification (GTDB taxonomy): domain Bacteria; phylum Bacteroidota; class Bacteroidia; order Cytophagales; family Cyclobacteriaceae; genus UBA2336. Next base: position 2,810 of record CAYNIH010000157.1, read on the forward strand.
AAGTTATGAATAAAATAAGGGAGTTGATAAACAAGGGAGAGTACCCGGCAAAGTTGTGGTCATAAAACACGTTGCCGGTATCCGGCTGCCTGTCTGAGCAAAACCGGCAACGTGTTTTTGCAGTTAAAACTGTTCTAACTTCGAAAAGAAAAAGTTGCCTTCAATTTCGGCATTGGCATCGCTGTCGGAACCGTGAATGGCGTTTGCTTCAATGGATTTGGCAAACAGGTTACGGATGGTTCCCGGGGCAGCTTTCTGCGGGTCGGTTGCGCCAATGAGTTTTCTGAAATCTTCCACGGCATTGTCTTTCTCAAGAATCATCGGCACAATCGGGCCTGACGACATGTACGCACAGAGGTCGTTATAAAACGGCCGTTCTTTGTGGACGGCATAGAATTGACCGGCCCGTTCTTTGGTGAGCCATGTTTTTTTTAAGGCCACAATCCGGAAGCCGGCCTCTTCAATCATTTTAGTGATAGCACCGGTATTTCCTGCGCTTACCGCATCGGGTTTAATCATTGTAAATGTTCTGTTTCCTGCCATGGTATCGGGTTTTCAATTTTATCGGGCGCAAAAATAAGGGTTATTCAATGAAAATCGCCTGTAGCGCATAAAAACTCAAATCCCATAATTCCTTTATATTTTTGTCCCTTATCGCCAACCCGTTGATGAAAAACCTTAACGCGTTCAAGCAGGTTATGAGCCAACCCCGCAGGGTGGTTATTGTAACCCATCATAAACCCGATGCGGATGCGCTGGGTTCCTCACTGGGTTTGTGCGGCTATCTTCAGCGTTGCAGGCACTCCGTGCAGGTAATCACACCCAGCGATTACCCTGCTTTTCTTCACTGGATGCCCGGCAATGAGCACGTGCTGATTGCTGATGAGAAGAATGAACAAGCTATTGCCCGGCACTTTGAGCGAGCAGAGGTTATTTTTTGCCTCGACTTCTCATCGCTTAACCGCATCAACAGCCTGGGCGAAGCGGTGCGGAAATCATCCGCTAAAAAAGTATTGATTGACCACCACCTGGAGCCGGAACACTTTGCCGACTTTGAGCAATGGGACCCTGCGGCCGCTTCCACGGCAGGCCTGGTGTACGAATTAATAAGTGAACTGGGCGACCGCGAAAAAATCGATGCCGACATTGCCAATTGCCTGTATGCCGGGCTGATGACCGATACGGGCGGCTTCCGCCACAACAACACCAGGCGCGAGGAGTTTATGATCGCCTCCGACCTGGTTTCACGGGGGGCAAATCCAACGAAGGTTTCAAAACTGATTTATGATACCAACACCCTTAACCGCCTGCGGCTTATGGGATTTGTACTCAGTGAAAAACTTACCGTTTTACCCGAATTTAATACCGCCTACATAACGCTGTCGCAGCAGGAACTGAAGCGGTACGGATCGCAAACCGGTGATACCGAAGGGTTTGTGAATTACGGGCTGTCCATCAAGGGCATCCGCCTGTCGGTATTGATTTATGAGCGCACCGATGAAATCAAACTCTCGTTCCGCTCGCTGGGCAGCTTTTCGGTGAATGAACTGGCTCGTCAGCATTTTGAAGGTGGAGGGCACAAAAATGCTGCCGGGGGCTCAAGTAAACTTTCGCTCGAAGCCACCACGCAAAAATTCTTAGCTTTGCTGCCCGAATACAAAGCGCAACTAAATGCTGCCGATGATTCGGATTGACCGATAACCGATTATTCCAACTAAATCCATGTACATGAGAAATGCATTTATCGCAGGCTGCCTGGCTGTACTGTTGGCCGGCTGCACTGAAACCGTTAAAGAAACTCCCAGCGGCCTGAAATACCGCGTAATAAAAAAAGGCGATGGCGTGTTGCCCCGGGTGGGCGAAATACTCGTTTTTGATTATACCCTCACCGACTCCAAAGATTCGGTCTGGACCAGCACCATTGAAAACGGCTTTCCATCGGCCTATATGGTTAACGACAGCAGCGCCATCACCCAGGAAAACGGCATCATTCAGATGCTCCGCATGTTATCGAAAGGCGATAGCGTGGTGGTGAATATTTCCATCAGCGAGTTCTTCAAAAAACTCAGCCGAAGGCCCATTCCTGAAAACCTCGATAGTACCCTGATGATGCGCTATCAGTTCAGGATAAATGAAATCATGACCAACGAAAAATTCATGACCTACGAACAGGAAATAATGAACAATTTTCTGATTAACCAGCTGAAGAAAGACACCCGTAAAATTGACGCCTACCTGAGTGAAAAAGGCATCAAGGCCGATACGCTGCCCTCCGGTGTGCGGTATGTTATCACCACCCCCGGCACGGGTGAAACAGCCAAATCGGGCCAGACGGTAACCGTGAACTATACCGGTTATCTGCTAAGCGGTGAATACTTCGACTCAAGTATCCAATCGGTTGCCGAGGCGAAAAACCTGTTTGATCCCTCGCGTAAATACGGCCCGTTTTCCGTAACCATCGACCGGTCGAATGTGATTCAGGGCTGGCACGATGCCCTTAAAACCATGAACAAGGGTGCAAAAGGCACGTTCTATATCCCTTCAACGCTGGCTTACGGTCCTCAGCAGCGAAGTGCGGTCATCAAACCCAATTCAATTTTAGTGTTTGAACTGGAAGCAGTTGATATTAAGGATTAAGTGAATGCGTGTAGTTTATATTCTGACGATCTTACTTGTCGCTCACGCTGGTTGCAACAATGATGATTGTTCAACCAGCGTGTCGAAATCTCGCCTGAGCGCGGTTAATCAAACTCAACTTGCAGGGGATGTAGCAGCCATTTCGGCCTACCTTGCCGCTAATGGCATTACGGCTATCGAGGATCCATCCGGTATGCGCTATGCAGTAACACATGAAGGAACCGGTGCAAAGCCATGCCTGGAGTCCACCATTACATTCAAGTACAAAGGCATGCTGCTCGATGGTTCGGTGTTTGATGAAAACACCACCGGGCTAACCTATCCGTTAAAGCAACTCATTCTTGGTTGGCAGATTGTGCTGCCCAAGCTCCAGGCGGGTACCAAAGCAACCCTGTACATTCCTTCGGGTTATGGCTATGGCCCCAATGAGCTGCCCGGCATACCGGCTAACTCCAACCTCATTTTTGAAATAGAACTCGTTTCGGTTTAAGGTGAAGGAAATCGTTTTTGCAACGAACAATCTTCATAAGCTGAATGAGGTCCGGCACCTGCTTCAGGGTTCAGTAATCATCCGTTCACTCGAAGAAATCGGTTGTCGTGAAGAGTTGCCGGAAACCCATCGCACCATTGAAGGCAATGCCCTTCAGAAGGCGCAGTATGTTTTTGATAACTATAACGTTGCCTGCTTTGCCGATGACACCGGACTGGAGGTGGAAGCCCTTAAGGGTGAGCCCGGTGTGTATTCGGCCATGTATGCCGGTGACCATCGGAGCACCACGGATAACATCAGCCTGTTGCTTGCCCGGCTTGGAGGCAGTGCCAACCGCAAGGCGCAATTCCGGTGTATTATAGCGCTGGTGGAAGGAGGAACTCCAACCCTTTTTGAGGGAGTTGTGCGCGGAGCAATTCTTAATGAACCCAGGGGCACAGGTGGCTTCGGCTACGATCCGGTATTTTTGCCTCATGGTGCGGAAAAAACCCTGGCCGAGATGACCCTTGAGGAGAA
>CAYNIH010000158.1:0-6376 GCA_964397115.1 uncultured Roseivirgaceae bacterium
CCTCGTACAAAAATGTTCCGGGCACACTGCTGTCTACCGATTGGGTTTGTGCTGCGCCGGCAGGGGCACCATTAATTGTCCAGGCATAGGTAGTTCCCGGGTTTTGTGCATTTAACGGAAAAACCGGGGTGTTCTGACACAAGGTCTGGTCGGGTCCCAGTTCCAGCTGTGGCCGGTTATCGGCAACCAGTATCGAACCGCTGGCCACACATCCGGTAGTGGTATTGGTAATTGTTACACCAACAATACTTTGTTGGCTGACATTGATCGTGCGGGTGGTTTCACCGGTTGTCCACAAAAAGGATAGTTGGGGCAAATCGGGGTTGGTTGCCGGTGTGGCTTCGAGCGTTAAGGGTCCGTTGCACAGTACCGGTTGCGGAATGCCTGGAGGTAAAAACGTTGGGTTTGCCGGTGGAGGGAAGATGGTGATCACCTGGGTTATTGTGGTGTCAAGCCCACAGCGGTTAAATACGCGCAGTAACACCGTGTAATTGGCCGGTACGCCTATAATCGGATAGGTGTGGTCAACCTGCGGCTGGGTTGAACCGAAGCCGTCACCAAACGACCATTGAAACTCGTCAATCGGATCGGTGCCAAAGGCAAGGAAGGAGGTAGGTGATCCTTCGCAAAAGCCCGCTATCTGCATGCCTGCAGGTTGAACAACATTGCCTACATTCTGTATGAAGTTGGGCAATCCGAGCCGGCTTTGCGTACCGCCTGCCAATGGAAAACCATTGGCGACAATGCCCGACAACGCCAGGGTATCGGGGTTAAAGGTGATGGTAGCCAGGAATGGCTGGTTATTAACCGCTACGTACAGTTGCCCATCTGGTCCAAGTTGAATGGCGCCCAATTCTTCATTGATGGGTGCCAGGGGCGGAACAATCTGCTGCGGATTATTCTGAAAATCAAAATAAAATTCAACCAGGGTGGATTGCCCTGTGGAGGAGTTCCGGATGGTGGCAAAAAGTTTATTTAGGGTAAGTTCAATTCCATAAATCTGTCCGGCAGGTGCTGTGGGGTAGGCAGGAACTATCGAACGGAAATTGGTGACAACCCCGGTGGAATCAATGAAGTCGAAAATTTCAATACCGGCTATTTCGTAGGTTGCCGGTGCCGTGTTTTTGCTTAGCGCAACGACCAGCCGGTTTTGTGTACCCAGTTTCATATAACCCTGGGCCATTCCTTCATCGGTTACAAGGTAGTCTGATCCGATGCTGGAAATAACCGGAGCGCTGATGCCGGTTGGGGTAATTCGGTAGGCTCTAAAAGAATTATTGCCGTATTCGTGGGCGATGAGCCAGTTGCCGTTACCGGTGATCCGCTCGGTGCTGCGCGAAAACAAAAGTTGGTTAGCTTGGGCCAGTCCGCCATCGCCACCGTTAAGTTTAATATCATAAAGAGAATACCGCAATTCATAGGTGTTTGCCCCGTGCACTTCCTGGGTGGTGAATATATAGTAGAGCGTTTCATCACCAGGCACGGGAATAATCAATGCCGATTGGGTGGAGCCGCTTTCGCCCCCGATACCTGGCGGCACAGCCAATGGAATTTCATTGTCATTCCTATCGTACACACGCTGGCCATCTGTTGAGAGGATAACATTGCCGTTGCGGTCGCTGATTACCGCCACGCCTTCTGGGCTGTTAATTGGCCCGGATATGGCTACCCGTGGTTGCTGGTTAAAATCAATGCCCGCGCTTTGTCCGAAGTACCAGATGTTCGCCCGCTGATCCTGCAAGCCGTATTCGCGCACGTTTACCCCTGCATACACCGAACAGCCGAAGCCATCGGTAACTACCACATAGTAATATCCTGCCGAGTCAGGCGTAAGTACGGGGCCAACATCGCCATTCGACCAGATAATGGATGCAGGCGTACCGCCCTGAACGGTTACCGTTACGGAAAAGTCATCGCTGGTATCATTCGGGCATGGGGGTATCCCGTTGTTTACTGGTAGCTGGCATTCGCAGGCGGTGGTGTCCTGCACTAGTGAAAGCTGAAGATCGAACTGGTTGATATTGATTACACCACTTGACGATGCCGACTGGCCATTGAGGAAAGCGGTTAAGGTAACGTTGTAGGCACTTCCGGACTGGTAGGTATGTATCGGGCTCCACTGGTTAGAAACGTTACCATCACCAAAGTCCCATAGCAGGCTATCGGCTGCAGGGCTCACGGTTGGGTAAAATGAAATCGGTGTGGCCGAGCAATTTCCGGAAGACACAAACGACACGGTAAGGGTTATATCGGTAGCTGGAGTAAACGATGGAAATTGCTGCGCGTTGAAATTGGGATTGGCGGTGAACGCTGCCGGATTATAAACGATGCTTGTTGCCGGGTTATCGGTATTGGTTAATTGCCCAACATTGAAAATACCTGCGCTTGATTCGTATACATGGTAAATGGCGCTGTCGGGCGCCATCTGCAAACCCCAACTGCGGAAAACACCGGAAGGCAGTACCGGTGCAAGAGAAACAGTTGGATTGAGCAAGTCGAATTGTAAAACCTGTGCATCAGTTCCCGAATCGTTCAGCCGCGAGATGTACAGGTAGCGGCTGTTGCTGCTCCACTCGGTATCGTAGATCGCGTTGGCCGAATTATGAGCCGAGTTAAAAACAAACTGATTAAATGAAAGTATTCCGGATGCAGGGTCAAAATCCAGAATGATCACGTTCCGGTCGGCCGTTTGCGGGGTAACGGCAATCCGGCCGGATAGTGAATCGTAAGCAAAGTTGGCTGCTGAAATTTCAAGTCCGCCTGTAAGATTGGTAAATGTGGTATGATTGAACGTACCGCCCGGCAGAACGTGAGTTACTGTGTAATTGTCGGTATTGTTTTCGTGGGTAATCAGCCAGTAACCGGGACCGTTTTCATCCGGAATAGTAATCATGGCTTCCGAGCGGCTGTTGGCAGCAATACCAAAGGGTTGATTTTTAGAAATGACATCGCCAATTGGGGGAGCCGGAAAAACCGAGTTGCCAAAGGCATTCATATCCACCGTGCTCACCACTACCGTTCCTCCGGTGGTAAAGTTTGCTGTATTGGTAAAAACATAATATTGACTGGTAGCACCTGGTACGGGGCAAATGGCTACATGCTGGTTGCCGTTCAGGTTGGCGGTTAACCCGAAGCCGTTGGGCATCTGGGCAAGGGTTACATCAAATACCTGGATGCCATTGGTGTAGAATAACAGGTTGGCGTTTGTCTGGTCGGTTGCAACGGCTGTGCCGCCCAAGCCGAGCGGGTTGGGATGGGTTACCAGCGAAGGAGAGTTATCTGCACGGTTAAAGCGGATGGCCTGGCCACCGTTGCCAAAGTACCAGTTGTGCCGGGTAAAATCCTGAGCCCATGCAGCGATTGTCAGCCAACTGCACACCACCACCATCCATCGTTGCATACTTATTACTTTCATCAGCCGTTTTATGTCACAGGCAGTTATTCGAGTTGAAAAGAATTGCACCGGTAACGCAATAAACGAAAGGGTGCTTGCGAAAATATACATTTTAGCTAAAAATATCGTTAAAGAATCTGCAAACAGCGGCTTTTCAGCAACCCGGTGTTTTATTGCAACCATGAATCGCTTTACTTTGCTTTAATGGATCATCAATTATTCAACTGTCGGATTAAGATGTGGCCACTGCTCGTGGCATTAATGCTTGTTTTCATTGAACCGGTAACAGCCCAGGATCCGCAGTTCAGCCAGTTTTATGCCGCTCCGTTATACCTGAACCCTGCCCTCACCGGATCAACCGGGCAGGCCCGGGCGGGCATCAACTACCGAAACCAATGGCCGGCCATTGACGCCAATTTCACCACCATGTCAGCATACTTCGATTATTTTATTGAAGATAAAAACAGCGGGGTGGGCATTATTCTTAACCGCGATGTGGAAGGTCTGGCCGGCCTCCGATCAACCCATGTAGGCCTCCAGTATTCTTACGAGATTCAGTTTTCCAAAAATGTGGGCTTCAGGCCGGGTGCCCAGGTGGCGTTATACAACCGCGATATTAATTTCAACAAGTTAACGTTTGGCGATCAGTTTGACCCGGTTACTGGCGAGTTGATTTCACCCCAAACGGCCGAGACATTTGTAACCAACTTCAGCAAAACCTTTGTGGATCTTTCATTGGGTGGTGTATTCTTTACCAAGGTTGCCTACCTGGGTGTTGCGGCATTTCACCTAAATAAACCCAATCAGTCTATTATTGATGAAAATAGTCCGTTGCCAATCAAACTATCGGTGCACGGGGGTTTTAAATATTATATGAAGCCAGGCGTTAAAGGATCGGGTGTTTACGCACAGCAGGCCGAGCGAAGCATTTCTCCGGCTTTTCAATACCGGCACCAGGGACAATTCGATCAACTGGATTTAGGTGTGTACTACACAGCCGAGCCGGTGGTGCTTGGGTTGTGGTACCGGGGTGTTCCGTTTAAACAGGTAAACGGATTCGTTAATAATGAGTCGATTGTTCTCCTGCTGGGTTTTACCAACATTGGTGCGAAGGAAGCACTCAACATCGGGTATAGCTATGATTATACCATTTCAAAACTGGGTGCCGGCAGCGGAGGCGCTCATGAATTCAGTTTGGTGTACACTTGGCCGATGCGCGACCCGCGCAAGCCGCCAAAAGACAAGCTGGTGATTCCTTGTCCCGATTTTTAAGCATGTACTTTCAATATCCGCTTGAACTTATCGGTACCATCTTCTTTGCCATATCCGGTGCACTGGCCATGCAGGATAAAGATCATGATTGGTTCGGTGCCGGCTTTACCGGGTTTATAACGGCCATCGGGGGCGGTACCCTTCGCGACATCATGCTGAACAGCTACCCCCTGGTATGGATTGGGGACATTTATTTTCTGTACGCTGTTTTGATCGGTGTACTGCTGGCGATTTTGTTTTACCGGGTATTCATTAAACTGCGCAGAACATTTATGCTGTTCGATACGCTGGGGATCGCCTTCTTTACCATACTGGGTACCGAAAAGGCCATAGGGTTAGGCGTGAGGCCGGAAATAGCCGCCATCATGGGAATGTTCACTGCTGTTATGGGTGGAGTTATCCGCGATACACTGACCAACGAGGTGCCTGTAATTTTCCGGAAGGAAATCTATGCCACGGCTTGCCTGGCCGGTGCTGTGGTGTACCTGGTTTTGGATCTGAACACCCCGCTCGGCAGAAATGCGAACATGGTTGCTTCTATCGGTATCATTATTCTCATCCGGTTATTGGCCGTAAAGTATAAACTTTCGTTACCCGGCTTCGGAAAGGCCGGCTAACCCTCGTTCGGAAAATTTTTACCGCACCAAAAAAATTATTTGCCATTGTACCGAATTTATCGTTTACTTTTGCAAAGTATTTAAACTAAAAACCCAAGCTGAATGCCCTTTATCTGAAGTTTAACTTAAACCGCTGAGTAAGAAATTGGAAACAACGATCACCACCCTGGCAACTCCGGTTGCCCGCTTCCCGAAGAGAACAGTTTCGTTCTTCATCCCCGCCTGTTTGGTGTCCAGGCGCTGCCGCCCTACGCGCTTCGTGCGTATTTGATGCATAACCCAACAACCTGTTGATTCAGGCATAAGGTCAGAGACCTTGTGTGACTGCTTTTTTTTATTCTGTTAATCAACCACGAAGCACCATTGGAAAATCTTAACATCATCGTCAGGCTGGCAACTCCTGATGACAAACACTACGCCGAAACCATTACAGCCGAAATGGCCGAATCGGCCAGGGCCCGCGGCACAGGCATTGCCAGGCGTTCGCCCGACTACATCGAAAAAAAAATGGATGAAGGCAAAGCAGTAATTGCCGTAACCACTGAAGGCGCCTGGGTAGGCTTTTGTTACATCGAAGCCTGGGAGCATGAAAAGTATGTAGCCAACTCGGGCCTGATTGTTTCTCCTCCATTCCGTAAAACGGGCGTGGCCACGGCTATCAAACGTAAGATATTTGAGTTGTCGAGACAGAAATACCCCGAAGCCAAAATCTTTGGTCTTACCACAGGGCTGGCAGTAATGAAAATAAACTCCGACCTGGGATACGAGCCGGTTACCTACTCCGAACTGACCACAGACGAAGAGTTTTGGAAAGGATGCCGCAGTTGTGTGAACTATGAGATCCTGTTGAGCAAGGATCGGAAGAACTGCATGTGTACGGCTATGCTTTTCGATCCGGCAGAAGCGGCAGCCAAGGCGCAAGCCCAGTGGGTGCCGGCCAATGTAAATCTAACTGCGAGCCATAAACGTAAGCGCAAGCGGATGTTCAAGGGAAACTTGCGGCTGTTTGAACGTTGGGTACGGTTCAAGCAGTTTGTCATGCTCCGGTCTCGCAATAACGGCAGTGAGCCAACTAAAAAATCTATTTTAAGTA
>CAYNIH010000159.1:0-4459 GCA_964397115.1 uncultured Roseivirgaceae bacterium
ATACTAGGTCTGTTCACCATTGGCGCCAACCAGTTTACTGAAGGCCTTAACCCCCTGGTGGTAGGCCTGCTCATCATCGCCATTGGCGTGTCGCTTGGCGGAACGACCGGCTTTGCCATCAACCCTGCGCGCGACCTGGGGCCACGCCTAGCGCACGCTGTCCTTCCCGTTTATGGCAAAGGTACTTCCGACTGGAAGTACGCATGGATACCCGTTCTCGGCCCGATTGCAGGCGGATTATCAGGTGCTGCATTGTATCAATGGCTTTTCCTTCCTTGATACTATGGTGGTGATAAATCCGATGCTCTGCACCTTCCGAAAATATTTTAAATGGGATAATGAATCTTAATTAGTGAATATAGAATGAATCTTGAATCGTGAATATCGAACCGTCCCCCATGGCCCACTACATCATCGCACTCGATCAGGGAACAACCAGTTCACGCGCAGTACTTTTTAATGAAAGGGGTGAACTGATAGCTATTGAACATAAAGAATTCCGGCAGATTTTCCCGCAGGCTGGCTGGGTAGAACACGACCCCGTGGAGATACTGAATACCCAGCTTGAAGTGCTCGAAACCCTGATCCGCAAAAACGGAGTGTCCCCTTCATTGGTAAAAGCTATCGGCATCACCAACCAGCGCGAAACAACGGTGGTATGGGACAAAACCAATGGATTACCTGTTTACAATGCCATTGTATGGCAGGACAAGCGTACCGCGCCTATGTGCGAAGAACTTAAAGCAAATGGTCTTACCGACTATGTGCGTCAGCACACCGGTCTGGTCATCGACTCTTATTTTTCTGCAACAAAAATCAAATGGATTCTTGATCACGTTCATGGGGTGCGCGCCAAAGCCAATCGTGGAGAACTGCTGTTTGGCACCATCGACACCTGGCTGATCTGGAACATGACCAGGGGCAAAAGTCATGTAACTGATGTAACCAACGCCTCGCGCACCCTGCTGTTTAACCTGCACACATTAACCTGGGATAAGCAAATGCTGGAGGCGCTGGATATCCCTGAAGCCCTGCTTCCCGAAGTCAGGCAATCCGCTGATTTTTTTGGCGAATATGTTTTGCAGGACGTTGCCATACCTATTTGCGGAGTGGCAGGCGATCAGCAGGCTGCATTGTTTGGTCAGGCCTGCTTTGAACCGGGTATGGCCAAAAACACCTACGGAACCGGGTGTTTCATGCTGATGAATACCGGCAGTACCATCCAGCTTTCCAAAAGCGGATTGCTCACCACCATCGCCTGGCAGGTAAACGGTACGGTAGAGTACGCCCTCGAAGGAAGTGTGTTTATTGCAGGCGCTGCGGTTCAGTGGCTGCGCGACAGCCTTGGTGTAATTGATGAATCCAGAGATTCCGAATACTTTGCCGCTAAGGCGCTTGGCTCAAACGAGGTGTATGTGGTGCCCGCTTTTGCCGGCTTGGGCGCGCCTTTCTGGGACATGTATGCACGGGGTGCCATTTTCGGATTAACGCGCGATACCGGAAAAGAACACATCATCAAAGCAACGCTGGAGTCCATGGCCTACCAGACCAACGATGTGCTACATGCCATGGAAGAAGATGCCGGCCTGAAACTTGCCCGCCTGAAAGTAGATGGGGGAGCATGTGCCAACAACATGCTGATGCAATTCCAGGCAGATATTTTAGGCACCGAAGTAGAGCGACCTGAAGTGATCGAATCAACTGCGCTGGGTGCTGCATACCTGGCAGGCATTAGTTTAGGGCTGTGGAATAAACAGGATATCGTAACCCACCGGAAAATAAATCGAGTTTTTACACCCGCTATGAACGAAGCCACCCGCACGAAGTTGTATCAGGGATGGCAAAGGGCAGTGAATAGGGCAAAGGGCTGGGCATCGTTATAGTTATAGGCAGGTTTGCTTAAAAGTTGACAATCGGTACTGAAGCGATTAACCAAACGATTTCTTCAACACCTGGCTTATTTTCATTTGCAAGGCTGTTGAGGCGGCCACCAGTGGAAGACGAACTGTATTTTTACAAATGCCCATTTCCTGCAGCACGTGTTTTATCCCAACCGGATTGCCTTCTTCATACATCGGTCCGTTGATTTCCAGCAGCGAAAATTGTTGCTGGCGTGCCTTTTCAAACTTTCCTGCAAAAGCAAATTCCTTCATTTTTTTGAATACCACCGGAAAAGCGTTGGCCAAAACAGAGATTACTCCCCGGCCCCCGATGGCGTACATCGGCACGGTAAGCAAATCATCTCCCGAAATCAGCAGGAAGTCTTTCGGCATGGATTGGGCAATTCGCATACACTGCTCCAGGTTGCCCGAGGCCTCCTTAATACCGATGATGTTTTTGTGAGTTGCCAGCCGCAATGCCGTTTCAGCCGTCAGGTTGGATGCCGTGCGCCCCGGAACATTGTACAGGATTATCGGTAACTGGGAGGCATCGGCAATGGCTTTAAAGTGCTGGTAGATACCTTCCTGTGAAGGTTTATTGTAGTACGGGCTCACCGACAGGATGGCATCCACACCTGTTAAATCGGTAGAGCGCAGGGTGTCCAGCACAGCCTGGGTGTTGTTGCCGCCAATGCCGTACACAATGGGCAATTTGGCGGTGTTGTGTTTCCTCACAAAACTTAATACCTGCTGCTTTTCGGCAGTTGTTATGGTTACCGATTCACCGGTTGTTCCCATTACCACATAGTAATCAACGCCTTTGGCCGTGTGGCGGAGCAGTCGGTTAAGTGAGGTAAAATCAATTTCACTGTGTTCATTAAACGGAGTTACCAATGCTACCCCGGTGCCTTGTAGTTTTTTCATGGCTGAATGGTATAAACTATTTTAATTGTGCCGCGTACTTGTAGATGCCGTCCAGCAGGCTTCGCGTATTGGTTATGCTGTCAATCATCAATTCAAAATAGGGTTCTCCCGAAAGCCAGTAACGGCCTACCCGGCACCTTGCTTTGCTTCGTGCCAGCAGGTGAAGAATGAGGGGGTTGGGTTCGGTATCCAGGTAATAGAGGAAGTCGAAGGGGGTATCGGCAAACTTCAGTGCATTGGGAGCGGTAATATTTCCCCAAAACGAAAGATCTTTTATAGTGAAAAAATCGAAAAGAAATTCATGATTCTCTCTTTTCTTTGGCAGAAAGCCGATGACCTGCACCTTCTTGCCATCCTGCTCCAGTTTATGAATAAATTCCTTTATCTGGTCGTGCTTTTGGCGATCCTCAATGGTGTAGATAACTCCTGCAGTCTGGGCTTTGCGGTAGGGCATGTTGCCGCGCAACGTTTTATTTTTTCTCAGTTGCCGCTGGGTTCTGATTTTTAATAGACTCAGTTTCATTGGTTAAAGACTTTCCCCTTTCAGCAGTTTCTCAAAATCCGGTTCGGAAATAATGCGTACGCCAAGTTTTTCCGCTTTTTCCCGCTTGGATGGCCCCATATTATCTCCAGCCACTAAGTAATCTAATTTTCCTGACACGGATGATAAAACCCGTCCTCCATTTTTCAGGATAATTTCCTTCAGTTGGTCTCGTTCGTAGTTTTTAAATACCCCTGAGATGACAAACGACTTGTTCGCCAGCACATCGCTTTCCGGCTTTATGTCGTTTTCAATAATTTCAAACTGCAGGCCGGCACGTTTCAGTCGTTCAATTTCCTGCCGGTTGCGGGGATTGTCAAAAAATTGCCTAACGCTTTGCGCGATTTTTTCGCCTACTTCAGGCGCTTTCAACAATTCTTCGTACGAGGCCCCGGCAAGGTTGTCGATTGTTCTAAAATAACGGGCCAGTTTCTCGGCTACTGTTTTGCCAACATAGCGTATGCCAATGGCAAACAAGACATTTTCGAAAGAAGTGGCTTTTGATTGTTCGATGCCGTTGAGCACATTGCGGGCTGATTTTTCTTTAAATCCTTCCAGTTTTAATAAATCGGTAAGTGACAGGTCGTATAAATCAGCGGGACTTTTAACCAGCCCCACCTCATAGAGTTGTTCAATGGTGCGATACCCCAACGAATCAATGTCCATAGCCTTTCGCTGGATGAAGTGTTCAATCCGCCCCTTGATTTGCGGGGGACAGCCATCGGAATTCGGACAATAATGCGCGGCTTCTCCTTCTACGCGTATCAGCCTGGCGTTGCATTCCGGGCACCGGTCAATATAGTGTATGGGCTTTGCACCGGGATTTCGTTTCGACAAGTCTACACCAGTTACTTTGGGTATAATTTCCCCGCCCTTTTCTACAAAGACGTAGTCGCCACTATGCAAATCGAGCCTGACAATTTCATTGGCATTATGAAGGGACGCACGCTTTACCGTTGTTCCCGAAAGGAACACCGGTTCCAGTTCGGCCACGGGGGTTATCGCGCCCGTGCGACCTACCTGGTAGGTGATGCCGTTTAACCTCGTACTTACCGACTGGGCTTTGTACTTGTAGGCGATGGCCCACCGCGGACTTTTTGCCGTAAAGCCCAGC